>JAPLKN010000134.1 GCA_026388075.1 Elusimicrobiota bacterium | reverse complement strand
TCACAACTTTATTTTAGAGAAATAAAAAATATTCCCAAGCTTACCAAAGAGCAAATTGATCAGCTTTGGAAAAGATCACGATCGGGAGATAAAAAATCCAGAAAAAGGCTGGTTGAATTGAATTTAAGACTTGTTATACCGGTAACAAGGAGATATATTCGGCGCGGAATAGAATTTTTAGATTTGGTGGAAGAAGGAAATATCGGACTAATAAGGGCTGTTGAAAAATTTAATCCGGACAAAAAAATAAGCTTTTCTACTTATGCAAATTACTGGATTGACCAGGCTATAAGAAGAGCCGTTGAAGATAAATCTAAAATAATAAGAATTCCAGCGCATATGTGGGACAATATTCATAATTATTTGAAAAAACGCGATAAAATAATTACTGAAAAAGGCAGGGAACCTTCTGTTCAGGAATTGGCTCAAAGCCTTAAACTTTCCAAAAAACAGGTTAAAGATATTATTGATGCTACCGCTCTTGCGCGCCAAACAAGTTCTTTGGATGCTCCCGTTGACGTAGATGGGGATATTTTAGTGAAAGATGTAATTCCTGATCACAAAAGCCTTTCCCCTGAATCGGTTACAGAAATTGTACGCGAAAGTTCCGGCATTGAAGATGCTCTTAAATATTTAGATCCCCGGGCAAAACTGATCATTGAACTCAGATTCGGCATAGGAGGCAAACAATCGGAATCACTTGGAATTATTTCTGACCAGCTTAAGATTTCGCGGGAAAGAGTAAGACAAATTGAAGAAGCCGCATTGAAACGGCTGAAATTTCTTTTTCTTAAATTAAAAATGCTTGATAAGGAACAATCTGATCAGCTTTCACTGGATTCAAGATTTAGTAAAAATGACAGAAGGAAGTTGGTTGACCGCCGTCAAGGGGCGCCCGATATGCGAAGAAGAAAAATTGAAAGAAGAAAAGGGAAACGAAGAAGCGGAAAAGACAGGAGACAATAGACAGTAGGTCCCGCTGTAGCGGGACTCCATTGAATTACATTAAGGAAGTCGTAGTAGGTAGGGAAAAGACATAAGAAAGGAGCTGCTTTAAAATGAAAGATGATATTAACGAGCTAAGAAACGCAATCAGAGATATACCGGATTTTCCTAAGAAAGGCATAATATTTAAAGACATAACTACTCTTATTGGGCAAGGAAAACTGTTTCAGAAAACAGTAGATGCTTTAATCTCTCATTATAAGGGCAAGGGAATAAACAAGGTTGTTGGTATTGAATCAAGAGGCTTTATTTTTGGGGCGGCTGTTGCCTACGGGCTCGGAGCAGGTTTTGTTCCTATAAGAAAGAAAGGAAAACTTCCCTTTAGAACGGTTTCTGGTACATATCAATTAGAATATGGTACGGATACAATTGAAATGCACGAAGACGCAGTTCATAAGGGGGAAAAAGTTCTTATAATAGATGATTTGCTTGCTACAGGCGGGACTATGAAAGCAACCGCGGATCTGGTTAAAAATTCCGGCGCAAATATTGAGGGAATATCTTTTCTGGTAGAATTAACTTTCCTGAAAGGCAGAGAAAAACTCTCCGGTTACGACGTTTTCAGTTTAATTAAGTTCTGATTTTCAATTTTTACTTTTGATTCTTGATTTTTAATCTGCAAAACATGTGCCCCCGTAGCTAAATTGGATTAAGATTATAAAAATTCTAATTATTTAATAAATTGTATGATTTACTAAAAAGAAAGTGTATTTTTCCTTTTAATTATCAATTTAATATTTAAAATAATCAAAAAATTATGAATACCGAACTTAATAAAAAAATATTTTTCTATTTCCTATATTTTTATATATCAATTGTGCTAACAATAGCTCATGCAAATTATGTGGAGCAAGGGATAACCTTCCAAAGCCGTTATAGTGATCATGTGCAAGTGATAACTGGTATCGCACGTAAACCATACAATACTCGCATTCTTCAGGCCATTACTGTAGAACTTTTCACAAGGGCCATATCCAACATAATTAATTTTGAAAAAAACTATGGATTATTCAAAAAAACTTTTGAATTCGCCTATTCAATTATTTATTTTATTGGTTTGTTTTTCATGTTTGTTTTTTTCGAAAAAATACTTGTTTTTTTTGGGGATATTTTTATTGCCCGTTATTTGGTCATTTTTTTAGCCGCACTTTACGCATTTGTTTTTAAACAAATTTATAATAGTACAAGTGAGCTCGAACTGGCTTTTTTTTCTATAAGTTTTTATTGCATTATGAAAAATGTTAAATTTTTTTCTTTGATTGTTTTATTGCTCTTAGCAACATTAAACCGAAATACATCAATATTTATTATTCTTTTTTATATTCTGTGGAATTTTAGGAATATCAATGATTTGTTTTCAAAAGATACTCAAAAAAGTAGGCTTAATTTCATCCTGAATATTTTTGGTCTTTCAGCAATATGGATATGTATTATGATTATCCTTAGTCAGTTGTTTCAAGGCGGGGGATGGGATACTACTCCTTTAGAGCATTTGAAACATAATCTATTTAGTAGTAGTGCTTTTGACGTTTGGTTCAAAACACTTATTATACTTTGGCCTGTCATTGTTAGTGTTATTAATGAATGGAATACTGTTGATTCTAAATATAGAGTCCTTGTGATTGGTTGGGGAATACCTTATTTTCTTTTGTATTTGCTTATGGCTAGATGTAATGAGGTTAGAATATGGCTACCCTTTTATTTAGTTTGTGCCCCTTATTTAATGGCTTTTTTTGGCAGAATGCTAAAACAAGTTCCACCGAAATTGATGTAGAGTTATTTCTTCAATATTATAGCCCCCGTAGCTTCCGCCAATAAGTCGTTGGCGGAGACCCAGCACATATTCTATGTGCTGGGCAAGTGGCGCAATTGATTTGTGAATGCGCGGATGGGATTTATTAGAATTTATATATGCCCCCGTAGCTTCCGCCAATAAGTCGTTTGCGGAGACCCAGCACATATTCTATGTGCTGGGCAAGTGCCGCAGTTGATTTGTGAATGCGCAGATTGGATTTATTAGAATTTATATATGCCCCCGTAGCTCAATTGGATAGAGCTACTCCGTCCTAAGGAGAGGGTTGGTGGTTCAAGTCCGCCCGGGGGCGTATATAAATTCTAATCAGGTTGGGGGTTTCCGCCAAAGTCGCCTGCCCGCCGCAGGCAGGGATTTTGCGAAAAGCAATAGAAGCAATCTTAATGTGCTCAACAAGTCCCTCTCAGGGCGTTCATAAATTCTACCGGGTTGTTGGTTTCCTCCATAGGCGCCTGCCCGCCGCAGTGGCGGGAGAGGGATTTGACATTATTGAATCTTCCTCACAAACAGTTCGGTCCAAAGACTTCCCCCTCATCCCTCTTTTTCAAAGAGGGGAATATCTGATACCCCGTCCGCCACGGCGGACTGGGCGGAGACTCATTAAGAAATGAATATGAAAAGAAAAATTTTATTTTTATCGCTATTAATCATTCTTAATCTGCTTCCCTATGTGTTTGGCGGCGAACCTGATCAGCAAAATAATGTGCGCGGTACGGGTTTCAGACAACCTAACGAGAATGAAAAAAAATATTTAGGAGATAGAGTACAAAAAGTTACCAAGATATTACCCAACAATTTAGCTTTATCCCGTTTTAAATTATCTCCCAGCATAAAATACGGTCTTCCAGCATCGGTTACAAACTGGATGTATCTGCCGCCAGTAGGTGATCAAAAAACTCAGAATAGCTGTTCTGCTTGGGCAAGCTGCTATTATGTTAAGACTTATCAAGAGGCCAAAGAACATAATTGGATTAGTCCAAATCCTGCCGTAAATCCTGAACGTGTTATGAGTCCTGCTTTTGGCTACAATCTTGCCAATGACGGAGTTGATGCCGGCAGCAGTCCAGAAGTTATCATGCAGATAATGTGCGATCACGGATGCGCAAGTCTCACCGATATGCCTTGGTTTTCTTCCGATAATATAAGCTGGCCGAATGAAACCGCCTGGAAAAATGGCATTTCTTACAGGGGGAATACTACTTCTAAGATTGATCTGTCTTCTGATGCAGGAATAAATGCTTTAAAACAAGTTATTGCAAATGGGGATATAGCGGTAATTGGTGTAATAGCTGAAACAAATTTTCAGGATTATATTGATGGTTCTGGCTCTGGAATAGATAATCAGGTATTGTATACTCGAACTAACCCTCCACCACCTCTTCCAGGACATGCAATAACAATTATCGGATATGATGATACGAAAGCATATAATGACGGAGCTCCAAAAACCGGGGCATTTTACGCAGTTAATTCTTGGGGCAGTGATTGGGGAATAAAAGATTTAAATATGGGTACTTCAGGATTTATGTATCTTTCCTATTCTTATGTAAGAGACCTGACTTATCAGGAAGCTTACGTAATTACAGATCTTACCGACTATGTTCCCAGTGTTTTCGGCAAATTCACGATAAATCATTCCAATAGAGGTGCTTTGAATGTTTTTTTTATGGGTGCCGATGATATTGCAAATCCGGATTGGAGTTGCAATTGCCTTCCGAATTTAGGCGGGAATCACCCGATAAACCAAAAAATTGTTGTTGACTTAAGCTTGTTTAACATAAATTACAAGAATCGTTTTTGGCTAAAAGTGGGGGATTCAAGCCCTCCGGGCTCAACAGGCGAAATTACTTTTATGTCCGTGGACAAGAGTGGTTCAGGTGAATCAACCGCTTTGGATGTGCCAAAAAACACTGTCAGCGGGTCATTCGTTTATTTAGGTATGATTTATGATCTTTTAGCCCCTTCTTTGAACCAGATTTTGACTTATCCAAATCCGTTCAACAAGCGAAAAGGAGCAATGGTAAGATTTGTCCGTATTCCTTTGTCTGCCAATAATGTTACTATTTCCATATACAATGTGGCAGGAGAGCTTATAAGGACGCTAAAAGAGGGTTCCGGCGTGGATACCCTGCCTGATTCAAAAATTGCCACCTGGGATGGGAAAAACGATTCAGGAAACGATTGCGCAAGCGGAGTCTATATTTGGCTTGCCAAGTGTGAAGGAAACAAAAACTCAGGAAAAATAGCCCTTGTTAGATAGAAGTCAAGGTATTTATCTGGATTATTCGGTCCATGAGCCTTTTGATAGCAAAAATAGGCTCCCTAAAGCTATTTTTTATTGATTACGCGGCAAAAATACCTCAGTTAAGTAGTATCCTGCCATTTTATCCGATTTCTTCATGAAACGCTCCCAAAAACTATTCTTATCAAGTGTTTATCATTGTCATTCTAAGAAATTAACTAAACTCCTGAATATTCAGTATTTTGGGCAGCTTTCTTCAATTTTTTGCTTATTTGGGGGAAAATTAACGAAAATACATTAAAAACAGTCAAATAAATATATTTTTGGTGGTTTTTGCCAAGAAGTCATGCTTTTTGGCTAAAACCTAAATTTTTTTGGCAAAAAATAGTTTTTTGTCAGTTACCTTTAGTAAAAAAATAAAAAATGGTTATTTTAATAGATTTGTTAATTTTGACCCATCTTTGTATTTTTGGGAATTATTTTGGGAGGAATCTAAAAAAAATAGAAATATAATAATTAAATTTGATAATAATTTTGCCAAAAAATATTTTTGTTAAATTTAAATCTTGGGAAAAGAACGGTCTATCGTCGATAAAATATGCTTAAATGAGGTATAAAAATGTTTAAATTCAGGCTAATAATATGGTTCCGATAATATATATTATGTTAGGTTAATATGAAATTGAGCAATACAGTAAACTTAATAAAATACTTTAACTATATAGTCTGATATGCCTATTATTCGATATTTACGCACTAAACTTGATAAACTACTTTAACTATTTAATTTTATCACTCGTTTTTACCGTCTATATAGGTTTTAACCCATTTTCTTCATTTTTCTGCAGTCTCTTATAAACTATCCTTTGCTTGTTATTTTTTTTAAGGTTTTCGGCTGATAACTTGGTAACGAAAGATATTTTATTTTAGTCTTAAATCCTAAAGTTGGAAAATTAATTGCCAAAGTCATTAGAATCATGGCGTATTTGGCCAGCTTTTGGTGAAAATTTGTGAAATTATCCTAAAATAAGCTAAAGGGTAAAGTTCCCCCACCAAAAAGCAAAAAAATCCAACCTTGGCTAAATCTAGCTTTGGTTAGATTTATGTTATAAAAAGATTTAAGCATTAATGGGGTCTGACCCCATTAATCTATTAAACAAATTTGCCCCAAGGCGTTCCGGAACGTACAAATACCGTAACTTTGGTTATTCCTCCGGGCAAATTATTAAAATCTGACTGAAAATTCAATCTAATATAGTTATCTGTAAGCAAGGTATTGCTGGTTTCTTCTATTACCGACGGCCTTACAGTTCCTATGAATTTTCTCCAAAATCTTTCCCGCAATTCCGCATCTATTTTAGCCAAAGTAGTTGCCCGGTCTTTAATGACATCAAAAGGAACTTTGTCTTCAAAATTCGCCGCTGGGGTATTGGGTCTTTCAGAGAATTTAAAAACATGCAGCCTGCTAAAACTGTTATTATTCAAAAAATCCAAGGTTTCCTTAAAATCTTCCTCTTTTTCGCCCGGAAAGCCGACTATTACGTCGGTTGTAATACCCGCATCAGGCATATAATCATAGATTAATTGCATTTTTTCAGAAAATTCCTTAGGCGTATACTTCCGATTCATTTTTTTTAGAATTTTTTTTGATGCCGATTGAAGCGGTATATGGAGATGGCAGCAAAGTTTTTCCTTAAATTCTGCCATAAGTTTTATTAATTCCGGGCTAATTTCGTTAATTTCAATTGAAGAAAGCCTTACTCTAAAATTTCCTGGCAGCGAAACTATGTTTTTGAGAAGTTCCGTCAACGAATATTCATATTTTCCTATGTGAATTCCGGTTAAAACAATCTCCGAATATCCGTTTGAAACCAATGTTTTTATTTCGTTAAGAACGCTGTCTATCGGCTTACTGGATAGTTTAGGCCTGATATAAGGAACAATGCAGTAAGAACAGTAAGCATCGCACCCGTCCTGGATTTTTAAAAAGGCTCTGGAGTGTTTGTCAAAGCGGGTAATGAGCTGAGAAGGCAGGGTTCCGAGTATATCTTTTTTATCGGTGATGACAGAAAGATTCGGAACAATATTTTCTAGCTCTTTTTTTGAACGTTTTGCATAACATCCGGTTAAAATTATCTTTGATTTAGGATTTTTTTTGCTGATTTGGCGGACAATGTTTCTGCACTGGCTGTCCGATTGAGCGGTTACGGTACAGGAATTCACGACGGAGAGTTCGGCTTCTTCGGCTGAATCTGCTATCTCATATCCTTGTTTTTGAAGAGTTTCAATCAACTGCTGTGATTCATATTGGTTAACTTTGCATCCAAATGTGTAAACAAACGCCTTTTTCATTTTTTTAAAATGATTACAGTGATTATAGAATGATTATCAGCCCAAGGCTGATCTGCCTGGGGCATGACACCGATTAAATTAAAAGTGAAATCTGTGTAATCTTGCCTTTATCTGTGTTCTGTGGGCACCTGCGAGGTGGGCTAGCGATTTTGCTTCCCTGATACAACACCTCGGAGGTGGTGAGGTTAAAATCATTTCACTTTTGTGTCTATTAGGCAATCACTAATTACTAATCACTCTTTCAATTCTCCGAATTTTCTAGCTAGAATGAATAAGCGCTGTTACCTGCCTACTATCTACTAATCCCTACCTACTGCCGTTATATTCTCCCGCCAAATTCATTACCAAAACAACGGACAAAAGCCCTGCAGTTTCAACTCTGAGTATCCTAGGCCCTAATGTTACGGGGATTACATTTTTTGAGACGGCAATTTCTATCTCTCTGTTAGAAAATCCCCCCTCAGGACCGATAAAAATATTGACTTCTTCGGGAAGTTTATTGGCATTGATTATATCTTCAAATGTTTTAATATTTTCTGATTCCCAAGGAATAATGCTTGTTGAATTCAAAGGCAGTCCTTTCAGTGCTTCTGTTAGATCCAAAGGTGCGGAAACATCCATAATGTCTGCTCTATTCGATTGTTCACATGCGCCTAATGAAATTCTTTGCCAGCGTCCTATTTTGGATACAGATATATTCCTAACAACGCTTCTTTCCGTATAGATAGGAATTACCCTTTTTACCCCGAGTTCCGCCGATTTTTCAATCAGCCAATCAAACCTTTCACCTTTTGGTATAGATTGATAAAGATTTATTCTTATTTTTGGTATTTTCCCTTCTTTTTTGTTAATTATTGTGCCTTTTAATTCATCTTTTAAAATTTCTTCTATTTTGCCCATATAAATTTGTCCGGAGCCGTCAAAAAGATTTATCTCCTGCCCTTTTTTATAACGCAAAACGCGTATGATATGATGAGCTTCTTCGCCCGAAATTCTAAATTGTCCGCCGACAATATCTTTAGGTTTTACATAAAAATGAGGCATAATTACTCCGATTTAAATTATAAGGTTAAAAGTTTTTACAATGTTTATTTTTTAACTTTCTAATTTTTTAACTTCATAACTTTTTAAAATGCCATTTATTTAGGATTTTTCACCCATGGATTGGGCATATTGTCTGAGCGCGGTTTTTTGTTTCTCATTAAGCGTTCTTGGGACCTCAACATTTACTTTTACATAAAGGTCTCCGCGAACTCTTCTTCCTAATACCGGAAAGCCATGTTCTTTTATTCGAAGAGTAGTTTCTGGCTGGGTTCCTTGAGGGATTTTAAGTTTTACGCTGCCTTCTAATGTAGGTGCTTCAAATTCCCCGCCGAGGACTGCCTGGGAGTATGTAATTGTAAGGCCTGTATAAAGGTCATTTCCCTGCCTCTTGAAACGAGGATCGCTTCTAAGACGGATTACTACATAAAGATCCCCCGGTGTGCCGCCGCGGCCAGCAACATCTCCTGCACCTGTAACACGCAGCGAGGTACCGTTATCTACGCCCGGAGGTATGCGGACAGTAACTTTGTGGCGGCCTTTTATCCTTCCCGTTCCGCGGCAAGTTGAACAAGGGCTTTCAATTACTTGCCCTTCCCCGCGGCATCTTTGGCAGGTTTGACTGAATGAAAAAAAACCCTGGCTGTATCTGACTTGTCCAGAGCCTTTACATTCCGGGCATTTTTTAGAAGATGTTCCGGGTTTTGCGCCTGTTCCGTTGCAGGTTGAACAAATTTCCTGTCTGGGTATTTCAAGCGGAACCTCTTTTCCTTTCATAGCGTCCAGCATGGAAAGTTCCAGCTCGTATTCAAGGTCAGAACCTTTATTAGAGCGCGTCGCGCGGGTTCTTGAAGTTCCGCCGAAAATGTTGCCGAATATGTCTCCGAAAATATCTTCTGCCGAAGTACCTTCAAAACCTCCGAATCCTTCAAAACCGCCGGGGCCTCCCTGCGGAGGTGGCGCAGTTCCCACTCCGGCATGGCCGTAGGCGTCATACATTGAACGTTTTTGCGAGTCGGAAAGAACTTCGTACGCTTCATTTATTTCTTTGAATTTTTCTTCCGCGCTTTTATTTCCGGGATTTTTATCAGGATGGTATTTAAGCGCAAGCTTCCTGTAAGCGCCTTTTATGTCTTCAATTCTTGCGCCTTTGGATAAACCCAAAATATCGTAATAATCCTGTTTCATTTTTTTAACAACGTGTAAAAGTTATGAAAGTTAGGAAGGTTAGGAAAGATAAATATATGCTAGGTCGTAGACTTATAAACCTTTATAACTTTATAACTTTCCTAACTTTTAACGCATTTATTTATTCTTATTTTCATCAACTACTTCCGCATCAACAACTTTTCCGTTTTGCCCGCCATTAGCCGTTTTATCTTGAGAACCCGGGGTCTCTCCCTGAGGGCCTTGAGGTCCGGACTGTTTTTTCTGAGCATCTTTATACACCGCTTCGGCCAGTTTATGCGAGGCCTGGGTTAAGTTATCTTTCGCCTTTTTTAGCGCGTCTATGTTAGTCCCTTTTAATGCTTCTTTTGCCTCGCCAAGAGCTCTTTCTATGTTCATTCTTTCTTCCTGAGAGATTTTATCGCCGTGATCTTTCAGGCTTTTCTCAGTAGCATAAACAAGAGTATCCGTTTCGTTTTTAACTTCTATTTCCTCTTTGCGTATTTTATCTTCTCCGGCATATTTTTCCGCTTCTTTCACATATTTTTCAACCTCATCTTTTGAAAGTTTTGTGGAAGCGGTAATTCTTATTGATTGCTCTTTGTTTGTGCCCAGATCTTTTGCGGTAACATGAAGAATACCATTTGCATCAATATCAAAGGTAACTTCTATCTGAGGAACCCCTCTTGGGGCCGGAGGAATACCTTCAAGATTAAATTTGCCCAAAGAAACGTTGTCCCTTGCCATGGGCCTTTCGCCTTGAAGCACATGGATTTCAACTGCAGGCTGGTTATCTGCCGCGGTTGAAAAAACCTGAGATCGTTTGACTGGAACCGTAGTATTTCTGTCAATAATTGAGGTGCGAACGCCTCCAAGCGTTTCCACTCCGAGAGTAAGAGGAGTAACATCCAGTAAAAGAATATCTTTCACTTCTCCGGTTAAAACTGCAGCCTGTATGCTTGCGCCAAGAGCAACGCATTCCATCGGGTCTACCCCGCGTTCAACTTTTTTGCTGACATGGTCTTCAACAAATTTCTGAACGATAGGCATACGCGTCGGGCCGCCCACAAGTATTATTCTTGAGATCTGGTTTACCGGAAGTTTAGCATCGGAAACCGCCTGGTCAATAGATTTATTGCATTTTTCTACTATCGGGCGGACAATATTTTCCAAAGTTGCGCGGCTGAATTTCATAGTCAAATGTTTCGGCCCTTGCGCGTCTGCGGTAATAAAGGGAAGATTTATATCGGTTTCCAAAACATTTGAAAGCTCGATCTTTGCTTTCTCGGCAGCTTCTTTAAGGCGCTGCATAGCCATTTTATCTTTTCGCAGATCAATACCGTTTGTTTTCCTAAAATCCTCGGCGATATAGTCAATCAGGGCATTGTCCATATCAGTACCGCCAAGCTGGGTATCTCCCGAAGTTGAAAGAACTTCAAAAGTCCCTTCGGTTCCCATTTCCATGATGGTTACGTCTAAGGTTCCGCCGCCAAAGTCAAAGACAAGGATTTTCTGTTCCTTTCCCCCTTTATCAATTCCATAAGCTAATGAGGCTGCGGTAGGTTCGTTTACAAGGCGCACAACTTCAAGGCCAGCGATTGCGCCCGCATCCTTTGTAGCCTGTCTTTGATGGTCATTGAAATACGCGGGGACCGTAATAACCGCCTTAGTAATAGTTTCCCCTAAAAATGCTTCCGCATCTTTTTTTATCTTTTGAAGGATAAAACCTGAAAGCTGCTGAGGCGTGAACTCTTTACCGTGGATATTATATTTAAAATCTGTCCCCATTTTTCGTTTAAAAGCAGTAATCGTTCCTTCAGGGTTAGTGACCGCCTGCCTTCTGGCAGGTTCTCCTACGAGGAGCTGGCCGTCCTTCGTAAACGCTACATATGAAGGGAATGCCTTGCCTCCCAACGTTGTCCCTTCAGCTGAAGGGATTATGGTGCTTTTCCCGCCTTCCATTACCGCCGCAGCAGAATTGGATGTTCCTAAGTCAATTCCTATAATTTTTGCCATGTTGGTGCCTCCTTTTTATCAAAGCCTTTATTGACTTATTTGTTATTTGAAGTTTTCTGAAAAGTTATGGTAACAAGATCCTTTTAACTTAATAATTCCCCGCATCTTGATGCGGGGTAACCAACTAACTTCTCCCTCGCTCGCAGGCTCGGCCCAAAGACCTACCCTTTGAAAAAGGGAGATTGTCAGCCCAAGGCTGACCCGCCGTGGGCGGGAGAGGGATTTGATGTTATTAAATCTTCCTCACAAACAGTTCGGTCCAAAAACTTTCCCCTCACCCTCTCAGAGCCATAGGCTCCTATGAGCCGAGGCCTCTTTTTCAAAGAGGGGAACATCTGATACCCCCAGCTTGCTGCGGAGAGGTTCATTCCTTTTTTACTATCTTTTTAGTAACCTTGACCTTAGCCGGCCTTAAAACTTTTTCTTTGAACATATAGCCTTTTTGGAGCACTTCAAGAATTGTTCCTTCTTTTTCGTCGCTTTCAATATGGTCTACAGCTTCATGAAAAGACGGATCAAATTTTTTCCCCAGGCATTCAATTTCTGTCAGGCCTTCGCTTGAAATCATCTTTAAAAATTCCTGAACTATCAATTCAAGCCCTTTCTGAACAGCTTCAATATTATCGCTTGTTACGGCGCTTTTATATGCCTGCTCAAGAATGTCAAGTATGCCGAGTTGTTTTAATAAAATATCTTCTTTTCCCCACATTATGTGGTTATGCTTGTCCCGTTCAGCTCTTTTTCGATAATTTTCAAATTCGGCTTTAAGCCGCAGGAGTTGGTCAAAGTACTCTTGAGATTGTTTCTTTTTTTCGTCCAGTGACTGTTTGAGAATTTCAAGTTCAGTCAGCTTTTCGTCGCGGGCTTCTTCACAGTATTCTTTGTTGTTTTCTTTTTTCTCTTTCTCCGGCAATTTAGCCTCCTATTTTAAACAAGATTTTATTAACAATTTTGGAAACAGCGCTTACCAAAGCCATCATCTTAGGGTACTCCATCCTCTTAGGCCCAATAATACCCAAAATACCTACAGGTTTTTCTCCTTCCTTATAAACTGAACTCACAACACTTAAGTCTTTAAGTTCGTCGCATGAAGCTTCCTTGCCTATTAACACACTAACGCCGTCTTTATCAAGATCCATATCCTCTTCCAAAACGTGCATCAGAATATTTCGGTTTTCATTTAACCTGAAAAGGCATCTTATAGGTTCATAATCATGAAACTCGGGCAGTTCAAGCACATTTGAAGATCCTTCAATATAAAGTTCTTCTTCCATATTAAAAATTTCATGGCTTAAGGTTTTGGCAAAATGCAGAATATCCAGCTGTTCTTTCTCGGCATCTTCAACTGCCTGAATTATTTTCTGTCTGGCCTGAAGTATACCCATTCCCCGGAGTTTAATGTTCAGTATTCTATTGAGTTCACCCAGCCTTTCTCTTGAAATGCTGGCTTCAGTTATTTTATGCTTGACGAGCCCGGTATCCGTCACGATAATCAAAAGAATTTTGTTTTCACTTAAATGAATAAGTTCAATATATTTTATGGAACTCCTGTCAAGTTTAGGCATCAGCACAAATCCTGTATATTGTGAAAGGCCGGAAAGAACTTTGGAAGTTTGAACCAAAAGGTCTTGAAGTTCGCTTGTTTTTTCTTCGTATTCGTGCTTTACCCTTTCTTCTTCATCAATTACAAGTTTCTGCATCTCAATCAGGGAGTTTACATAATTCCTGTAGCCTTTATCGGTTGGAATTCTTCCCGCTGAGGTGTGCGGATGGGTCAAAAAACCCTCCTCCTCAAGCTCAGCCATCATATTTCTTATGCTGGCCGGAGAAAAATCAAAGTCATAATCTTCGGTTAAAATATTTGAGCCTACAGGCTTTCCGCTTTTAATATAATGATGTATAACTGCCTGAAGAACTTTATTTTTTCTTTCTTCCGAAACTTTAGGATCTATTTGTCGCATTTCCCTTACCTTTACCCCGTTAGAAAAGGCTGCCGACTCCTTGTCGGCGGATTGAAATCATATTGTTAGTTGGCATTGTAATGCTAGCATCTTTATTCGCTCACCCCGTTAGAAATTTTAGCTAGCTTAGACATACGGTTAAGCCCCTGTCTGAATCAACGTTTCAGCCAACAATTTCTAACGGGGCGAAGCGCTTGTTGTTTCTAACGGGGTTTAGTATTTTTCATTTAAATTAAATTCAAATTCTAAATTAGCACTCACAGTGTTTAAGTGCTAGTATTATAACACTAACCTTTTTTTTTGTCAAGAGTTCAAATCAATAGAGAATCTAGGTTTACGGGATATGTTTAGTTTCACTTTTCATTCTGTCACGCTGAATCAACTTTATGAAGTCATCCTGAATTTAGTTCAGGATCTTACCTTTATATCAATGTTTGTTTTTATTAAAATCTTGAAATAGGAACTAGATCCCGATCCGCCCTGGGCGGACGGGATGACTGGACTAAGCAAGTCATTTCTCTATCGCCAGTTTCCCTTTGGCTTTCTGAGAACCATTTTCTGGATTTGTAATTAGGTATACATAAATACCTGAAGCAACCTTGTTGCCGGATTGATTTCTTGCATTCCATACGCATATACCGTTGCCGTCCGTTTCAATAAGTTCGGCTACTAATTCTCCTGCCAAACTAAATATCTTAATATTTGCGCTTGTAGTTAGATAATCAAATACAATCCCTTCGCCCAAAATACCGTTATCAAAAACTCCCCCGCTGCCCGGTTTATAAGGACTAGGATATACTTTTACGTTGTTAAGATTTGGCTGAGGATTATATGCTATTGAATTTGTTGCAAAAAGCGATCGCGGCCCAACAACTATACGGCCGGCAAAAGAATTGTCAGAGCGCCTGTATATATTGACCGTTTTTGAAACCGCATATGGATTATAAAATACATAAGTTTTGACCCCGGATTTGTTGAATACTCCGAAAGAAGGCATGTCCGCATAAAGAGTGGTATCGACGTTTCCCAAACCATTAAGAGAGTGAATCCAGTAATACAAATATGTTTTGGTGCAGTTAATCAAATTACTGCTGGTTAGCGACGGATTGGAATTATATTTGTTGATAGCTATTGATGGGTCATAGAATGACTGGAACTGCCAAATAACATCCTGCCAAGTAGTTTCATTACCGCCTTTTTCGGACACCATATAATCGTAATTTTCCCGGGCATAGGCAGTATTATATCCAAGATATAGCGAAGACGGGGTTATCGGTATAAACTGAATTCCGTGTATGTATTCCGTTGAAGATCCAAACCAGGTATTGAAATCTGCTTTCCCTCCAAATAACATTCCGACACAGTTGTGAGCATATCCGTTTCCGTAAGTTTGTTTATCAATATCAAAATAATACTCTTTTATTGCCGCGTATTCGCTTGCATACAGCCATAAACCAAGATTTTTATAAGTCTCGTTATTTGAAAGCGCTCCCCACCAGTAAATGGCAGCCCAGGCGTTCATAGCTTCTGAACTTGATTCCTGATCATTTCCGTCCCCGTAACCGCCGGGAGCATATATAGCTAGGCCGTCAGCGTAACCGAATCCCTGGTAAGGAAGAAAATATCTCAAGAAAGGGTATTTAGGATCGTTCCTTGTCGGAGCTGCAATATCACGGATGAGATTTTCTACCATAGCGCCGTAATTATTGACAAATATATTGTCGTACATAGCTAACAGGGCGCTGGCGTATATAAAATACCCGTATTGAAAATGATGGTCGGTCATATTCTGCGCGCCGAATTCGGTCTGGCATCCTATCATTGAACCCCACTGCTGATTATAGTAAAAACATTTATTGAGTTCTCCTGGAGAAAAAGTATACCAGTCGGCAAGATCTGAGCGAAGCCGGTTTTTTATGTAATCCCTTGTTATATTATCTCCCAACTGATCAGCCACATTTAAAAGCGAAGCCAATTTCCAAAGTTCTTTTCCGTGGAAATATATCCCCGTGTTTGCCAGGGAAGTATCTTGGTCAGTGTTGATAAGCGATTTTAATACTTCTTTGTCGTAAGTTCCTTTGTCCGGTAAAAAAGGCAGAATGCCGTTGAAATCATAGGTTGTTTGGAATGAATTTCCTTCCATAACTTTCATAGTTCCGCGCAATGTCTGGTAACTTTGAGCCAAATAAACATTCCCTGAAGATAAATATTTCCATTGATGAGGAAAAAGTGCCATCAAAGTTTTATTCTGGCTGTTACGTTTTGACTGGGCATAAACATTGAATGTCGTGGAAACATTGCCGTGAGCCTCATCAACAGCCCATGTGACCGAAGAGCCGTTAACAAAAGCGTAAGCATAATTATAAAAAGTATTTAAATCCCCTGTTCCAGATATTGGTAAAATTGATACGAAATGTTCGCTTGTTGTTGAAAAAATAATTTCAAGCACGTGAGCTTTTCCCCACGATTCTCCGGTAAGATAAAAGGATGCTCCTTGAGGCGCATATATACCAAAATATTTTGTTTTGCCGGAATGATTGAAACGGAGAGTAACCATATCAACGGTCGTAGTGCTTTCAAGTACTAATGATGTGCCAGAGCTGTCATAAAGATCATATCCTGTTCCGTTGTCCCAACTTAATGGAAATCGGATTGATGCCGTAGAAATATTCTGAGAAAATTCAAAATAAGCAAATGGATTCCCTTGCACAAGCGTTGCAGTAAAATACTTAGTAGCATCCACGGGTTTCTCCCATTTCAATTTAACTGTCCAATCGCTATAACCGTCTACTTTAACGCTGTCAGAATTAAAATCTTCCTGAGTTCCTATTAGCAATTGCTGCCTGAAAGGAGCATCTGCATCCGTGCCGTAATAAGAAGTATTTGTTGTATCTTTCACTTCAGGCAGGCCCATAAGAAGCCCGTTATAATCGCATTTGTATACGTTGGGATAAGCAAACATCCTGAAAGAGGTCGGTGTTGAAATTGCAGAGGACCACCAGTCATTAGTAGGAATCGGAGAAGAAATATTTGTTGTGATGTATGTAGAAGTTGTAGTGGCAGTATTTCCTGCAGGCATAGTGTCAGTATAGCTTCCAATGCCGGATTCGGCAGGAACTATTGCTGCGTATGCTTTAACCGAAAAAAGAAAAGAAAACATTAAAGCCGCACAGAACAACGCTTTTTTCATGTTCTAGATTATAAGAAAATGTTAACGATAAGTAAAACTGAAGATTGAGATTTTAGAAGAAAGGATAAAAAGAAAGACTATTTTTGCAAAAAGGAAATAGCTAACTGATTTAATTTAAAAGCTTTGCCCCATTAGGAGTCGTCTATGAGTGAGTATTTTTCAGGAATCTTTCGGTTTTTCGTGTTTGAGCCCCATCATGGCAAAGCCGAAGGGGCGAGTTGAAAAACCGCCTGAAAAAAACAAACAAATGGCTCCGGGGCGCATTTCTTTTGGTTCATTTTCTTTAGGCGCCCAAAGAAAATGAACTCAGGGGTGTAGGGGCGGAACAGCCCCGCGACTATTTTATTATCGCAAATTTGCCCTTGGCTTTCTGAGAATTATCATCAGGATTGGTTACTAAATAAATGTAAACTCCCGAAGCAACTTTATTGCCGGACTGATTTCTTATATCCCAAAGATATCTGCCGTCGCCGTCTGTTTCGTCAAGTTCGGCCACAAGTTCTCCGGCAACATTAAATATTCTTACTTTTGCTTTCGCAGTAAGTTTATCAAAGACAATTCCTTCCCCTAAACTGGAATTATCAAACCTGGTTCCTGATCCCGGGCTGTATGGATTAGGATAAACATTAACGCTTTCCAAATTTTGAGAAAATGGGGCGAAGCTTGCCAAAGCATAGACAGAAAAATGAGAAAGTTTGACAGAAATAGTCTTATTAATTTTATCTATGATTTGTTCGCCGGGAACTATTTCCCATTTCATAGTTTCAACATTTAATGCGCATATTTTTAGCGAGTCAATTTCAATCGGCGGAAACATTGTATCCAAAAAACCGTCGCCATCGCGGTCAGGATACGGAATTACTAATTCCATCGGCTGATTAAAATTCCCTGTGATTATTGATCCGGTCAAATCGTATAAATGAAGCTCAATTGCAGAATGGTATATTAACCTTTTGCCTTGCTTTGTAAGATTTTTCCAAGCAGTATCAAAAGCTAATCTGGTATTTTTTTCATCAGACAGATTATATTCGGCATTTGTGTTTATTAAAATATATCCGTTTGTCATAATTGTGCCGGGAGAAACGTTTACCTTTATTTTTCCAAACGACGGGCTGAATGCCTCCTGACTTTGTCTTACAGTCGCCGATGACATTAATATTTTAATTGAGGAAGGCAAAGACTTTGTTTTTATCTGAATAGCCGCTGTTGAAGTATTTATCGGCCCGCTATATGAATTTGTATAAGCGAATACTGAATAATAATATGTTGTTGAAGGAAATAAGCCCGTATCGTTATAAACTGCGTCCGTGCCTGAAAAGGATAAGTTATCGGCAATCGTAGCCCAGTCGGAATTGTTTGTTGATTTCATTACAGAAAATTTCGCGGATCCGCTATTTTGCCAAGAGATTTGAGCCGTATGCACATCTTGTGTGGCATTGGAAATAGGTATAGGAACTTTATTAAGAGTATTGATAGCAGAAAATCCGCTTTTTTCGCCTAAATCTTCGGTTATTACTTCAGCGATTGTAACCGCTGAAGCCATGTTTGAAATTCCGGACCAGTTTCCCTCCTCATCGCAGTAAAATATCCCAAAATAATATGTGGCCCCGTTATTAAGCCCGTCTACAATAAATGAAACCGGTTCCAGAGGATTAACTCCCTGTGTTGAAACAATAATTTGAGCTCCGGAAGAAAGAGTTCTTGAAGAGGTTGAATATTCTATTTTAAACATTGAACCGGGTTTCAAAGTTCCGTTCCATCCGTCATCACCGGGAGAACTCCAGCTCAAATTTATTTCACCTTTA
>JAPLKN010000133.1 GCA_026388075.1 Elusimicrobiota bacterium | reverse complement strand
TATATCAAATGAAATCAGAACTTTTTACTGAGTTTATTGAAAGAATGCTTAAAGGAGAGCTTACCTTAAAAGAAGTAACTGATGTAGCTGTAAATTCATTACAGGCTAATTCTTTGCTTGTTAAAAATCTTGCGAAAAACTTTAAAACAGAAACATTTAAAAAGACTTTAGAAAGCATTAAAGCAGAAAAATATAATCCTGATACCGAGAAGGCTCTTATTTCCATGCTATTAAATTATGCATCAGATGAGCTAGTAGCCCCAGATTCTGAAGTTTCTTTATCAAGAAAAAAAGAAATTATTAAGGAAGTGCTTGAGTCAGGAAAGGCGGAAGACATTTTAAAAGCAGTTTATAAGAAAAATAAATGGTTTGTAAGCGGTCCGGCGCAAATGTTTTTTGCAGTGGACAAAGGTTATATGAATCTAATAAGGTTTATATGTTTTGCTATTACTGAAAACGGCGCGGTAAAGGGGAATTTGGATTCTAGTTTGTTAGCAAGATTTTTTTATTATTTATATATGGATAAGTGTGAAAGATTTAATATTATTCCTAATGAACAAGAGTTTTTAGGGTTTGTTGATAGAACATTCCATATAATTAAAGATACTCCGGGTTACTCTTCTATATCGATTAATATAACATTTGAGATCGCAAATATTCAGAAATATGCACAGGCTCAATATCGCTTAAACCAACAAAAAACAGCAATGGGTAAGATCGCTATTGATGATGCTTTTCGATTTAGGTTTACGAGAATAAAAACTTATCAAAAATACGGCAAACTCAATGACCTTCCTGAAAACTGGTACCGCCGGGATTTAACCCAAAACTACAATGAAGAAGGTGAATACATTTACTCAAAAGAACTTCGTGATTGCGAGATTAATTTTGCTCCGAAGCGTGAACGCTGGGCAACGGTATTCAGTCCTTGGTTTTATGCAAGCCACTTCCCTTTGGGATTAGTGCCGCAAGGTGCTGAAAGAGCGGAAGACCTAAGATGGCAGGGGCTGCAAAATATACGTCATTGGGCATTAATACCATTTAAATTGGGTGTGGGAGTAGCAATTATTTCGGCAGTGCTTGGTTTAGGAATAGGTTTGATTATTGCGCAAATTGCGTTTATTTTGGCAGGGCTGATAACAGCGACTATTTCCATATCAGTAGGAACAGTAAAAGCGCTTGATGTAGGGCAGATTTTTCACAGATTATCAAACGCTATTAATTCATTTCTGCCGATGAGTGAGAAACAAATAATAACTTCAAGACGGGCAAATCTAAGGAGAGATTTAGCTGCGAGTAAAATAACCAGAGACGACCTTAAGGCTGATGTCTTGATAGTATGCGGAAACGAAGACGTTGATCGTTATGAAGATTTACTAAGGTTGTATGCAGAAGAGAAAGTGAAATATTTGATATTATCCGGCGGAATAGGCAGAGCAACACCGCAGCTTTTATTTAATGCAATAAAGAAAGGATACAAATTTGATAACTTAGAAGTTAGGGATGGAAAGATTTTTCTTAAAAGAGACGACGGTACAGTAAGTGAAATAACGAAGTCCGGCCAAGGAGTAAGCGAGGCAGAAATAATTTATGAAATAATGAACCATATGAGGACTAAACTTAATATTGAAATTAGCGATGAAAGGTTTGAATCAATAAGACTTGAAAAAAGTTCAAGAACAACGATAGAAAATTTTAAATACTCCATAGAAAATAATAAGGATTTATTTGAAGAAAATGCTGTTGTTGCCTATTCAGCAAAACCGGATCAGCAACTGCGCACTCTAATAACATTTAATTCGGTAATGGATTCTATTAAAAGGAAGGGTCTGGTTGGGGTGAGTTATTCTGATGAAAACGCCATGAAGAATTTTGCCAACGATATTCAGGACGAAATAATGGTTAGAGAAATGCAGCGGTTAATAGTTTTCTTGGCAATAAATATCATAGATTCTAAAGGAGTTGTTGACAAAAAATATTTTAAGGAATGCCTGAATTCTTTTGTTGCATTTATGGAAGCAAATCCAAATAAAGAAAAACTGAATGATATAATAATTAACGGTATAAGCAATGCTTATGTTACAGAAGATAAAACCAAAAGGGAAAAACAATGGGAATTATTTCCAACTGCAGAAGTGTTTTTATCAAAGATTCCCAAAGATTTGAGGACACCGCAGTTTGACCAGTATATTGAAGGTTTGTATATTCGGGCAGGCAGGGGCGAGGAAGTAAAAGCGCCCGTTAAAAAAATCACTACGGGATTTCCAGCTGTAAGAAATATATTGACGTTAGGAATTGATAGACAAAATTTTGATATGAGAAGCATTTTTACAGGGTCAAGAATAATACTTTGGATAAAACGGCAAATTGCGAAGAGGCTGCCGGTTTATCGATATGCGCCTGAACTTCTAGGAAAACATTATGTTGTGCTTTCTTCAAACTTTAATGAATCAGTGGATAAAGTGCGAAATATAGCTGAAGAAGGGATGAACTGCATATCTATAGCGCCTTTGCCAGAAAGTTATACAGGCAGTGCTGTAAACTTGAGTAAACCTATTAAAGAAGGCGGCAGAAATTTAGGAAAAGTTAATGTTGAGGGGATAAATATCGAAATTTCGGCCGAGAAAATACAAACAAAAAAAGGAAGTTTCTGGCAGTTGTATTATAATTTGGAAAAGGGGGCTGTGATTGTGGAGGAAATGAAACGGTTGTTTAATGCCAGGTCTTTAACATCAATTGCCGAGTGGTTAAAAGGAAATTCGGCCGCTTTAGAATTTATGGGAAAATCTATAGACACCTTCAATCTTGACATAATTGAGATGGATGATTATTTGTCGGTTCCTGAATTGATAAAAGATCGCATCAATAAAATTGTTTTTAAAAATTCAGTTTTAGTGCACTTCGGAAATAGGGATGAATCGGAAATATCATTGCCTGCCAGAGAAAAAATAGCTAAGGAATTTAAAGGATTGGGAAAAGACATCTTATTTAAAAAGGCATTTGACGTCGAAATTGAAGAAAGCGCCAAAATTGCTGACAGCCTTAAAACTATAGAAGCCGTTTCAAAAATAAAGAAAGAAGAGCTGCTTGCAAAAACCGAACCTTCTGTTTATGAAAATCTTTCAACCGTGGGCAAAAGCGAAGAAGAGATAATAGAACATATAAAAAATCATAACGAAATGGGTATAGACACTTTTATAATTATCGGAGCCGATTTTAAACAAGCTGCAAATTTAACTAAAAAGTTTGAAGCAGAGATAAAAAATAAGCAAATGCATTTTATTATTAATTATGAAATTAATATTGCAAGTGACATTACCGCGCAAGAAAAAGACATATTGAAATTACTTAAATTAGGGGCATATGGAGTAAGGCTTAATATGTCGGAAATAAAGGATAGCAAAAAAATTGGCGAAATTGGGAATTTAATGATGAAGCTTAAGGCCAAAATATTGAAAATTAATCCCGAAGCGGTTCTATTAGTTTTACCTTCGGAACTGCCTGAGTTTGAAGCGATCTTTAAAATATCCGATGTAAAAAAAGTCGTAAGATACCTACCGGGAAAAATGCCGGCGCGAGTACCTGAAAACTGCTGGCTTGAGATGAATATAAAGGGATTTAATTTTGAAGAAAATATGGATGTTTCAATAAAAGATGAAATTGAAAAATTGATAAAGGCGGAAGTTAATGTTGTAGGTTTTGATTCAGAAATGACTGATAATCTTGAACTAAATGGCCCTGTAGGCTTTGATATCGGCGGATATTTATTGCGGCTCATAAACAGCAGAAGGGATGAATTTCTAAGAAATCCTGAAGAACGCTTTAAACAGGCTCATTTTACGGCTTTAAAACAAAATGAAAAAGATATTCCGGACATTGCATCTATTTGGGAAGAAATGATTGCTTTGGATAAAGAATATATGGCTTCAGCTGATAATGCAGTAAAAGACAATTCTTTTGTCAATAAAATTTATGAGAAAATAAAAAATCTTCCTAATTATGAAAAGTATGGTGTTTTAAGCGCTTATGTAGAAAGATACCATAAACTTACTGTGGACGAATTAGATCCGGAAAGAAAGAAATTGTATCTTGCCGCTTTAATGGGATTCGTGAGAGGTTTAATGGAAGCAAACGCTTTGAGGAATTATTTGGGCGATATCACAAGAATAACTGATGAGGCAGAAAGAAATAGGTTTGCATGGGGGCTAGTGGAATTTCAGATTCAGACAGGAATACAATTAATGATAAATAAGGACATGAAAGCTAATGAAAGAAAAGCTGTTTTTGAAGGATGGATAGAAAAATTAATTAATGATCCGTCGCTGATTCTGGACGAAGATACTGCGGAATTATTGAAATCAAAAGAGAATTTAAGTTCAAATGAATTTATGAATAGCCTGATTAATTTAGCAGCAAAGGCTGACAAAAATTCTTTGCCAATAATAATAGCGGAAACTTTAATGATTATTGACTTGTCTATTGATACTAAGGCCAAAGACCGCGTAAAAGCATTAAGAGAAGGCGCAAGGCCTGTCCTGCCCGAAGCTCTAAAAGGGCTTATATCCGCTGCATAATTCCGTTCAATTCCAATTTTTGTTAACTCCCTAATTTTCATAAGTTATATAATTTTTCAACTAGTTTTATAATTCTTGACTTATGCTCAATAGTTTGTTAAAATCCTTAATCATTTTGAAGCGATAAGCGAAATTTTGTTATTTGTAATTATTGCTTTCAAACATGTTGTCATGCCCGTGAAAACGGGCATCTATACCGTAATTGAAAGGTGGATTCCGTGTCCCTCCCAAGGCGGGCAGGCAAGCACGGAATGACAGTATTATAAGCTTGTCATCCCGAATTCAGTTCGGGATCTCGTCTTGTGAGGCTGAAGCATTAGGATATCCTTAAATAATAAAATTCGTTGAAATATTGTGTTGGGCAAAAGGGTCCGTAGCTTCCGCCATTAAGTTGTTGGCGGAGACCCAGCACATAGAATATGTGCTGGACAAGTGCTGCAACTGACGGAGTTTACCCCGCACAAAATGGGTCCGTAGCTCAATTGGATAGAGCGCCAGACTTCGAATCTGTAGGTTAAGGGTTCAAGTCCCTTCGGACCCGGATAATTGTGCGGGGAATCAGTAGGTTAAGGGTTTCCACCAAAGGCGCCTGCCCGCCGCAGGCAGGGATTTCGCAAAAATAGATTAAGCATATTCAAGGTACTCAACAAGTCCTCTTGGGCGCGCAGCTTTTTTACGGGAAATCTGCCGGGACCCTTCAGACCCGGATATTTCAGCTAACAGTGATCAGTAACCAGTGACCAGTGATTAAAAAATAAAACAAGCAAAAGGGTGGGTACAAATTGTACATACCCTTGCCATTGGAACCACGGGTGGCGAACAGCGAATGATATGTGCCAATACTGATTGTCATCTGAACTTGCCTGCCCGCCGTGCCTGCCCCGTTGATTTGGTTTCAAAGAAACCATGCGGGGGGTGGGGTTCAGGATCTAGTTGTTAATTTATCCCGCTTTGCGGGATTTCGCTTATTAAGTTTCTTAAGGAGCTCAAGATGCTGAAATAACAACGAGACCCCGATCCGCCCAGGGCGGATGGGGCGACACATCCGTGTCGATTCAGCATGACATAATAAACAAATAACGACTTATAAGTTTACAGAACATAAAGAGTTTCTAACGCGCTGCTAGCTCAATTGGTAGAGCAAGCGACTCTTAATCGCTAGGTTATAGGTTCGATTCCTATGCAGCGCACATGCAGTGAACAGTAACCAGTTACCAGTTACCAGTGAACAACAATTTGAAATCTTTTTTTGGTTTTTACTGATAACTGTTAACTGATTACTGATCACTGAAAACGCGGACGTGGCGGAATGGCAGACGCGTACGGCTTAGGACCGTATATCGAAAGGTATGGGGGTTCAAGTCCCTCCGTCCGCATGAAACAGTGCATAGTAGATGGTACATAGTATTTAGTTCAAAAAATGAGAGTTAAATATTTTATTGGGGCTTGAATTGACGCGTCCCGATGAGAATCGGGATGGGGTAACCCTTCGGAGTTCAAATCTCCGTCTCGGCATTTGAAAGCAATAAGTCTTAAATATATATTAGAAAGGAAAAAAAATGGCTGATCAAAAGCAGCAGGATCTTAAAGTAAAAGTTTTAGATACAAAACCTTGTTCCATTACTTTGAATGTTGAAGTGCCTCACGGGGAGGTTCTGTGCGAAACTGATAAGGCTTATGAGGAAGTTCACAAAGTGGCAAAAATACCCGGTTTCAGGCCGGGCAAAGCTCCGATGGACATGGTGAAAAAAAATTACACTGAAGCCGTGCGTGAAAAGGTAATTGAAAATCTTCTTCAAAAAACGGTTTTCAAAGCGCTTGAAAGCCAGAACTTTAATCCGTTAAATATCCCGACTATCCATGAAATGAACTTTGATTTTGAAAAACCCTTTATTTTTACAGTTAAAGCGGAGAAGCATCCTGAATTTAAAGTGAAAGACTATAAAGGGATTAAAGTAAAAAAAGAAATCAATATTATAAACGATGAACAGGTATCCAAAACTCTTGAAGGGCTTCGTGAAAGAAATGCCAGTTTGGTTGAATCTAAATCGGAATCGGCAGGGCCAGACAGTTTCTTGACGGTAGATTATGATTGTTTTTTGAGCCTTGAACCTTTGAACGAGCTTTCGGAAAAAAATCAGATGATAGATCTCGGATCAAAGCAGATTATAGCTGGATTCAGAGAAGGGCTTACCGGAGCAAAAAAAGGGGAAGAAAGATCCATTAAATCAAAATTTCCCGAAGACTATCCTAATAAAAAAATTGCCGGCAAAGAGGTCAATTTCAGAGTCAAGATACTTGAAGTTAAGGATAAAATTCTTCCTAACCTTGATGACGAATTTGCAAAGGATTTAGGGGCGGAAAATCTGAATGATTTGAAAACAAAAATTAAGGAATCGCTTGAACATGAAGAAAAAAGAAGGGAAAACGAGGATGTTGAAAAACAAATTTTTGATTATTTGCTGAAATCTAATGATTTTCCTTTGCCGGAATCGTTAATTGAAGAACAAAAAAGCGCTTTAATTGAACGAATGACAAATTATTTAAAAAGACAGGGTGTCAGCCAGGACATGATTAATAAGAATGTGGAACAGCAAAAAGAAAAGTACGTAAAAGACGCAGAAAATACCGTAAAACTTTCCTATATACTGGGCGCGATAGCGAAAGACGAAAAAATTGACGTAACCGAAGATGAACTAAAAGAGGAATACGAAAAAATAAAGAAGGCAAATCCGTCTAAAGAAAAAGAAGTAGAAAAATATTTAAATGAAAACAAAAATAACATTAGGACAGGCATTAAAGAAGAAAAAATATATAAATTTTTAATTGATAACGCGAAAATTACTGAAACAACTAAACGTTAGCAACCAGCAACCGGCGACCGGATACCAGTAAAGGCAAAACAGCAGTTTCATAAAATTTTGAATTTTTACTGGTAGCAGGTAACTGGTCACCGGTCGCACAGTTCACGGAGGCAAATATGCCCGGTACAATACCAACGATTATTGAAAGATGGAATCAAGGGGCAGCTGTAGGCTACGATATTTATTCACGCCTGCTTAAGGACCGCATAATATTTGTCGGCGGTTATGAAGGCGAAGTAACAACCGATTCGGCAAACCTAATTATTGCTCAGCTTCTTTATCTAGAGGCTGAAGATCCCGACAAAGATATAAATCTTTATGTAAATTCACCCGGCGGGATGGTAAGCGCGGGGCTTGCAGTATATGATACAATGGAGTATATCAGGTGCCCCATAACAACGATTTGCATGGGAATGGCAATGTCTTTCGGCGCAATGCTTCTAGCAGCAGGAACTAAAGGAAAACGTTTTGCTCTGCCTCATTCAAGAGTAATGATACACCAGCCGTTAATTTATGGCGGGGGGATATCCGGGAGCGCGACAGATATTAATATTGAAGCTAAAGAAATCCTGAATATGAAAGATAAATTGATAAAAATTCTTTCAAAACACAGCGGACAAAGTGAAGAAAAAATAAGACAAGATTCCGAACGGAATTTTTATATGTCGGCTGTAGAAGCTAAAAACTACGGAATAGTTGACGAAGTAATTGAAACAAGGAAAAAATAAATCGCAATTGAACGAGATCGCTGAAAAAGTGGCAGAAATGTCATTCCTTTATTGTCATCCTGAATTTATTTCAGGATCTCGGTTTTTGGTTTCTTTGGTGTCATCCCGGGCTTGATCCGTGATCTAGTTTTGAAAAGCTGAAACGGATAGGAGATCCTGAACCCCTCCAAAGGCGGGCAGGCAAGTTCAGGATGACCCGCAAAAACGGGTCAGTTCATGACAGTTTGTAACAGACCCAGATCCGCCGCGGCGGACAGGGTGACAGATTAAAAGGCTTTTTCAGCATTATCTCTGAAGAAGTAGCGCGGAAACCGTAAAAAATACTTATGGTAGAAAAAACAACTTCTAACGAACAATCCTGCATATTCTGCAAAAAGGGAAAAGCCAGCGGCCTCCGTTTTATAGGAGGAGAAGGAAATTATGTTTGCGAAGAGTGCATACGAAACTCCAATGAGCTCCTTAATAAAATTGAGCTTGAAGAAAAACGCAGACTATCTAAAGCTTTGCCTAAACCGAAAGAGATAAAAAAGTTTCTGGATGAGTATGTAATCGGCCAGGAAAAAGCAAAAAAATCTCTTTCTGTCGCGGTTTATAATCATTATAAAAGAATTGAGACAACTTCTCTTTCAAAAAACGATGTTGAACTTCAGAAATCAAATATTTTACTGATAGGCCCTACCGGTACCGGTAAAACTCTTCTTGCGCAGACTCTCGCGCGGATGCTTAATGTCCCATTTGCGATGTCGGATGCAACAACTTTGACCGAAGCGGGATATGTCGGCGAGGACGTTGAAAATGTTATCCTCAGGTTATTGCAGAATTGTTCTTTTGAAGTTAAAAAAGCCGAGAGAGGGATTGTTTATATAGATGAAATTGATAAAATTTCGCGGAAATCTGACAGCCCGTCAATAACCAGAGATGTTTCCGGCGAGGGAGTGCAGCAGGCTCTGCTAAAAATACTGGAAGGAACTGCGGCGAATGTTCCTCCTCAAGGCGGAAGGAAACACCCTCTTCAGGAATATATTCAGGTTGATACGACAAATATTATTTTTATATGCGGCGGAGCTTTTGAGGGGCTTGAAAAAGTAGTGGAATATAGATTAAGCGAGAAAAAGCTCGGATTTGTTTCGGATGTAAAAAGTAAAAAAGAAGTAAACCGCGATGAACTCCTTGCCCAAACACAGCCTGAAGACCTTATTAAGTTCGGCCTTATACCCGAGTTTGTAGGCAGGTTGCCGGTTGTTACGGCATTAGAAAGCTTAACGGAAAAAGATTTGGTTAGAATATTAACTCAGCCGAAAAATGCTTTAGTAAAGCAATATCAAAAAATGTTTGCTCTTGAAGGGGTTGAGCTTTTTTTTACCGAAGATTCTCTTGAAGAAATTTCTGCCCAGGCAATTAAGCGCGGGTCCGGAGCAAGGGGATTAAGAGCAATAATGGAAGGTTTGCTGACGGAAGTTATGTATGAACTTCCTGATAAGAAAAATTTTGATACATGCCTGATAGATCTTGAAGTAGTAAAAAAAATCGTTCCTCCAAAATTAACTTTTAAAAAAGGAGCTAAGGAGTCAGCATGAGCCAATTTGATCAAGGCCCGGAAAAAAGATCAGATGCACCGATGCAAATTCCGCCTATTCTTCCTGTTTTGCCTGTAAGAGATATTGTAGTTTTCCCTGCGATGGTTTTACCTCTTGCTGTCGGACGAGAAAAGTCTATAAAAGCGCTGGAAGAAGCCATGTCTGCAAAACGCCTTGTGTTTCTTGTCGCTCAGAAACACGTGCAGACGGAAGATCCGAAACAGGATGACTTATATGAAGTCGGCACCGTTTCGGAAGTGCTGCAGCTGTTAAAGATGCCTGACGGAACATTAAAGGTGCTTGTTGAGGGAATCCAAAGAGCAAAATGGACTGCTTTTAGGCTTAATCAAGCGGGGTATGCTGAAGTTGACATTGCTTTGCTTGTTGAATCAGCTGAAAAAACTCCGGAACTTGAAGCAATGATGAGAAGCTCGGTTTCTTTATTTGAACAGTATGTTCAGCTTAATCCTCGGCTTCCGATGGAAATTTCGGTGGCGGCATCCAACATTACCGATCCTGGCCGTCTTGCTGATACAATTGCCTCGCATCTCCTTATTAAAATACAGGACAAACAGCTCATCCTTGAAATTGCGAATCCGTTTCAGCGGCTTGAAAAATTGGTGACAATAATTAATTCTGAGATAGAAATTTTAAATATTGAACGGCGCATTCAAAACAGGGTAAGAACTCAGATAGAAAAAACCCAGAAAGAATATTATCTTACCGAACAAATGAAGGCAATCCAGAAAGAGTTAAGGCAAAAAGACGATTATGTTAAAGAAATGGAAGAGCTGAAAATTAAGATAAAAGATGCCAGGATGTCTAAAGAGGCTCAGGAAGTTGCGGAAAAAGAGCTCTTGAGGCTTGAAAAGATGATGCCTTTTTCTCCCGAAGCAACTGTAATAAGAACATATCTTGATTGGCTGATAGAACTTCCGTGGTCTGTAAGCACGAAGGATAATCTTGAAATCAGGAATGCGAAAAAAATATTGGACGATGACCATTACGGCCTTGATAAGGTTAAAGACAGGGTTTTGGAATACTTGGCAGTTTTGTCCCGAGTCAAAAAAATTAAGGGCCCGATACTTTGTTTTGTCGGGCCTCCGGGCGTGGGGAAAACATCTATTGCAAAATCGGTAGCCCGGGCATTAGGAAGAAAATTTGTGCGTATATCGCTGGGCGGTGTACGCGATGAAGCTGAAATCAGAGGCCACCGGCGCACTTATATAGGCGCTCTTCCGGGCAGAATACTTCAGTCAATGAGAAAGGTGAAATCCAATAATCCCGTATTTATTTTTGATGAAATTGACAAGATGGGTACGGACTGGCGCGGAGACCCTTCAGCGTCACTGCTTGAGGTTCTTGACCCCGAGCAAAATTATTCTTTTTCCGACCACTATTTGGATGTGGATTTTGATCTTTCAAAGGTAATGTTTATTACGACGGCAAATACCCTTTATAATATTCCTCCTACATTGCTTGACAGGCTTGAAATAATACGGTTTTCAGGTTATACAAACGAGGAAAAAGTGCAAATTGCCAAGAAATTTCTTATGCCGAAGCAGCTGAAAGAACACGGCTTAACTGATCAGGAATTATGTATAAAGGATGGTACAACTAAGGCAATGATAAGTTTTTATACTCACGAAGCAGGCGTAAGAAACCTAGAAAGGGAGATCGCAAATCTATGCAGAAAAGTCGCAAAGCATTTGGCTTTCAATAAAAACCAAAAATGCGCGACTGTGACACCTGAAAATTTAAATAAATTCTTAGGAATTCCTGAATTTCAGAAAGTAAAAATTGCTTCCAATGACATAGGTGTTGCTACGGGGCTCGCCTGGACGGAAGTCGGAGGAGAAACTTTGACCATAGAAGTAAATAAAATGAGAGGGAAAGGATCTCTAAGTTTGACCGGAAAACTTGGGGACGTTATGAAAGAATCGGCTCAGGCCGCGCTTTCTTATGTCAAAGCCAACGCAAAATCTTTAAATTTAAATGACAAGATGTTTAGTGAAATAGATTTTCATGTCCATGTGCCTGAAGGAGCTGTTCCTAAAGACGGCCCCAGCGCGGGAATAGCAATAGCAACTGCTTTGGCATCGGTTGCAACCGGAAAGCGGATAAAAAAAGATATCGCAATGACAGGCGAGGTTACATTACGAGGAAGAGTTTTGCCTATAGGCGGATTAAAAGAAAAAGTTCTTGCGGCGTATAGGGAAGGCGTTAAAACCGTAATTTATCCCGAAGGAAATAAAAAAGATCTTGAGGATATTCCTAAAGATATTCAGAAAAAGATAAAGCTTATACCGGTTAAACATATGGATCAGGTATTGCATCTGTCCATTGAAAAAATGTAGAGAAAATTTATGGAGTCGCGGGGCTTCCCCGTCTTAAAAGGCGTTGAACAGTTCAACAGTTGAACTGTTCAACTGTTAAACAACTTCCCAAAAAATGCGGTTCAATGGGGGGCTTTAGGAACGATTAGTAGCCAAGAAATCTTTGATATTTCATATTTGATTTTAAATATAATAATGGAGGATTATTTAATCATGAAAAAGCATTATTTACTTACACCGGGGCCTACCCCAATCCCGCCGGAAGTAGCACTGAAAGAATCTTTGCCTATTCTGCACCACAGAACCAGCGAGTTTGGCAACATTTTTGTAGATGTGTCCGAAGGCCTAAAGTATGTGTTTCAGACGAAAAATGATGTTTTTATTTTAGCTTCTTCAGGAACAGGAGCAATGGAATCTTCAATAGTTAATATCTTGAGCCCGGGAGACGAAGCTTTAGTTGCTTCTTGCGGTAATTTTGGTGAAAGATGGGTAAAAATTCTTGATACTTATGGAATCAAATGTCAGTTAATATCCGCAGAATGGGGAAAAGCAGTTAATCCCAGCGATGTTGAAAAAGCTTTAAAAGCCAATAAAAATATTAAAGCGGTTTATACTACTTTTACCGAAACTTCCACCGGGGTATATAATGATATTGAAAAAATAGGAAAAATTGTTTCTCAAACGCCGTCTGTTTTGGTAGTTGACACAATATCAGGGCTTGCGGGCCAAAAATTTCTGACTGACGAATGGAATGTAGATATTAATGTTTCAGGTTCCCAAAAGGGCCTAATGCTTGCGCCGGGACTTGCGTTTGCTTCAGTAAACCTGAAAGCATGGAGATTTGTGGAGACTGCAAAATTGCCGAGATTTTATTGGGACTACAGAAAAATGAAAAAGTCTATAGAGACAAAAGAGACGCCTTTTACGCCGGCAGTTACATTAATTGTAGCTCTTCAGGAATCTATACGGCTGATAAAAGAAAGAGGAATTGAAAATATATGGAATGACTGCTCGCTTCTTGCAAGAGCCGCCCGTTCCGGAATGAAAGCCCTCGGGCTTGAATTGTACGGTGAACCTCCTTGCGATGTTGTTACTTCGGCAAAAGTGCCGGCAAATATTGACGGGGGAAAAATTGTCAAGATGTTAAGAGAAGAATTCGGAGTGTCTATAGCCGGAGGACAAGGCCAGCTGAAGGGAAAAATTATAAGATTTGCCCATATGGGATATATAGGAAAAGCAGACCTATTGGTTGGATTTTCATGTTTGGAGATGGTTATGTCCAAACTTGGGCATAAGTTTGAAAAAGGAAAAGCAGTAGCTGCCGCGGAAGAGGAATTACTAAAGGGATAAAAAAAGCGGGCCCGCCCCTATAAAACGTGGGGCGAAGTCTCGTCCCGATATATCGGGACGGAAAAGGAAAATAAAATGTATAAAATTTTAATGACTTACAACAATACCGAAGGATTGGAAAAACTTCTTAAAAACAAAGATTTTAAAATTGAGATTCATGAAAAACCTAGCCCCGAACAATTTAAAGAACTTATTAAAGGTTACGACGGCTTAATGATCCGTTCCGAAGTAAAAGTAACCGAAGACATCATCAAAGCTTCTGACAAATTAAGATTTATCGGAAGGGCGGGGACGGGCGTGGATAATGTAGATACAAAAGCCGCGACAACAAAAGGAATAGTGGTTGCAAATGTTCCGGGAGGAAATACAATTTCTGCCGCTGAGCATACTATAGGGCTTATTTTGTCTCTTGCTAGAAACATTCCCGACGCCCATACTGCTTTGAAAAACAAAGAATGGAAAAGAGAAAAATTTATGGGGACAGAACTTCAGGGCAAAACTCTTGGCCTTATAGGGTTAGGAAGAATCGGTCGCGAAGTTGCAATAAGAATGATTGCTTTTGGAATGAAAATAATTGCCTACGATCCGTTTGCCAGTAAAGAATTTTCCCAAGGACTCGGAGTAGAACTGAAAACTTTAGATGAAGTTTACGCGCAGTCAGACTACATTTCAATTCATTCGCCTCTTAATGAGACAACTAAAAATATGATTAATGCGGAAGCTCTAAAGAAAATGAAAAAGGGAATACGGATTATTAATTGTGCAAGGGGCGGTATTATTGACGAAAAAGCGCTTGCGGATGCGATAAAAGACGGGCATGTAAAAGGCGCTGCCATAGACGTGTATGCCAAAGAACCGCCTGTTGACTGGACAATAATTGAGTCGCCAAATACGGTAGTTACGCCGCATCTTGCCGCTTCAACAGAAGAAGCCCAGGTAAAGATTGCTCAGGAGTTAAGCGAAGTTGTAATTGATTATTTTACAAAAGGGCTTATACGTAATGCGGTAAATGTTCCGACGGTTGATTGGGAGACCTATAAAAAACTTGAACCTTATATTTCGCTGGCCGAAATGATCGGTTCTTTTCAGAGCCAGGTTGTTGAAGGAGGCGTTACCGCAGTTGAATTGGATTATCAGGGAGCCATTTCTGAAATCAATACTAACCCTTTGCTTGTCGGATACCTTAAAGGGATGCTTTCAAATGTTATGGATAATGTTATCGTTAATTTTGTGAACGCGCCTCACTTGGCAAGGGAAAGAGGAATTAAAATTATTGAAATGAATACAAAAGAATGCGATGATTATTCCGGCCTTATCTCTGCAAAGATAAAAACCGACAAAGAAGAATTTACTGTTTCAGGAACTTTGTTCGGCCATAAAACGCCCAGGTTTGTAAATATAGGCGGAGTTCCTGTAGAAATTTCTCCTTCAAAATGCATGCTTATGCTTACTAATATTGACCGGCCGGGCGTTGTCGGGCAAATAGGCACTCTTTTAGGAAAAAACAGTATAAATATCGCCGGAATGCAGGTTGGAAGAAGAGAACAGGGCGGAGAAGCCGTTACCATTATTACTATAGATGCCTGCGTTTCAGATGATTTAATAAAACAGATCGGAAAAATGTCCGGTATAAACAAAGTGAAATATATTTCAATGAAGTGATGCGGACAAAAATGAGACCAGCGACCAGCCACCAGATACCGGTAAAGACAAAAAGAAGTAAAATCTTCTAGAGTATTAAAATTTATCCCATTGAGCCGCTAATGAGTCGAGCATTTTTTGAGGAATTCTTCGGTTTTTCGTGTTTGAGCCCCATCCTGGCCGAAGCCGAAGGGGCGAGTCCTTCGACAAGCTCAGGATGGTGAGCCTGCCGAACCATTGAAAAACCGCCTAAAAAATGCGAGCGAATGGCTCACGGGGTGCGTTTCTTTTGGTTACTTTTCTTTGGGCAAGTAAAGAAAAGTAATTCAGGGGTGCAGGGGCGGGACAGCCCCGCGACTTTTCTCATGTATTTGAATAAATTTTCAAAAGGAACACATTAAATACCCGCTAAAAGATAAATATTAAAGAATAAAATGATTGCAATAGAAACAAAAAATCTAACCAAAATCTATAGAAAAAGCCATTTAGGGAAAATGTCCTTAACAACGGGTATAAAAGATTTGTCTATATCCATAAATAAAGGAGAAATATTCGGCCTGCTTGGCTTAAACGGATCTGGAAAAACTACTACTATTAAACTTCTTTTAGGTTTATTAACTCCTACATCCGGAGAGTCTTTTATTTTAGGAGAAAAAATACCTTCCACAAAAGTGCTGCGAAAAATAGGATTTATGCCTGAAGTGCCTTATTTTTACCGATACCTAACTGCGTCTGAGATCCTGAGATTTTACGGTGAAATGTCTGAAATCAAAAACACAAAGAAAAAGGTTGATGAATTACTGAATTTAGTTGGGCTAACTGAAAGAAAAGACAAAAAACTTTCGGAATATTCCAAAGGCATGCTTCAGCGCATTGCTATCGCTCAAAGTCTTTTGCATGATCCGGATATTTTAATTTATGACGAGCCGGTAAGCGGCCTTGATCCTTTGGCAATAACTGAAATGCGAAATTTGCTGTTAAAATTAAAAAGTGAAGGGAAAACAATATTTTTGTCTTCACATCTTATTTCCGAAGTTGAAAAAGTTTCAGACCGTGTTGCCATATTGGCGCAAGGGTCTTTAGTAAGAATAATAGAGCAGAATAAACTGGTTTCAAAAGAGGGAGAATTAGAAAAAATATTTATTTCGGATGTTTCGGGGACATCTGAGCTTGGAAGAATAAAGATATGAGGAAAATATTATCTATTGCCCACTATACTTTTGTTGAAAATACAAGAAATAAAATATTTTATGTACTTGTGCTTTTTGGAGTCGTGATAGTTGCAGCATCTTCGCTTATTGGCGCAATTTCAGGAGAACAAAATACACGAGTTCTCTTGGATTTCGGTCTTGGGTCAATAGAATTTTTTGCCCTGATATCAATTAGTTTTTCTGCGGTTACCCTTATACTTGAAGAAATGGAACAAAAAACTATTTACTTGGTTTTGACCAGGCCAGTTTCAAGGTCATCCTATCTCATCGGGAGATTTACGGGTCTTTTGGCAGCTGTTCTTTGCGGTATGGCTTTAATGGCTATTGTGCATTTGGGAGTACTTTTTCTTAACGGTTGGAAATTTACTCCGCGCTATATTTTAGGTTTGTGCCTTTCAGGGGAGAAAATAATGGTAATCGGATCTTTAGCATTGTTTTTTTCGCTTTTCTCCACATCCGCGGTATCTTCCATAAGTTTTACGGTATTTTTCTGGATTTTAGGCCATTTCAGCCAGGAGATAAATTTCATAAGTAATAGAACAAAAGACGTAATACCTAAGGTTTTAGGAAAAATAATTTATTATCTTATTCCTAATCTTCAATATTTCAACTTACGCGATTTTTGGGACGTGCCCGGTATTTTGGGAAGTTGGATTGTAATATCTATCGGCTATGGCTTGATATATAGTCTTTTTTTCTTAGTGCTTTCTCTTTGGTTTTTTAAATATAAAGAATTTTAAGTTGATATAAAATGCAAAAAATTAGAAAAAGATTTTTATTACTGCTGTTTTTCTTGTTGTTTATTATATTTGCCGGCAATATTCTTTATTCCAAAGTTTTCAACTATCCGCTTCCTCCGTCCAATATATCTCCCGTACAAAATTTCATAATTTTAGATTTAACAAGCGTTATTACGGGGCTAAGGCGCCTTGGTGCTGACATTGCCTGGGTTCAGCTGCTGCAATATTATGCTTCTCCGGAAAAACCTCTTGATAAGGAAACAGAATATAAACTTTCTATTGATATGACCAAATATCTTTTTGGCTATCCCGTGGAAAAAACAATTTGCCGCGAGGAAGGCTGTAACGTTGAGACTCACTATCATCCTCCTATAGAAGGCGGTGAATACAAAGATCTTTTAAAATATTGCCTCAGGATTGTGAATCTTGACCCGTTTTTCTTTTATGTTTATCTTTATGGGAGCGGGGCATTAGCCTGGAACCATAACAGGACTGACGAGGCGCTGGAATTGCTTCAAGCCGGCATAAAGAATATGGAAAAATTCAAACTTAATATTACTTCGGATTTACATCAACCGTACTGGCAATTTAATATCTATGCAAGCGCGATTATTTATAGAAAAAAGGGAGAAGATATAAAAATGATTTCTCTCATTGAAACGGCGGCTGTACAACCCGAAGCGCCGAATTTAATTAAGGCAATACTTGCAAATATTTATCAAAAAAGTAAAAAATTTGATTTAGCTCTTAAATTTTGGACTATTATTTACGACAGCAAAGATCCTGAATACTCAGTAAAAGCTAAAGAAAAAATTATTGAACTTAAAAAACTCTTAAGTGAAAATTAAAAATTCTATTAAATTGTAGTTTGACCGTTATCGGCAAATTTAGTAAAATTTTAGATAGAATTTCAGCGGTTCGGCGGACAGGCCGCAGGTTGTTTTAAAGCAAAGAGTTTTTTCTAAGTACCAATTACCATTTACCCCGTTAGAGAAGGCCGCCGACTTCTATCAATGGGTAGAAAGCATGTTGTTAGATGGCGATGTAATGCCGTCATATTTATTCGCGAAGCACCCGTTGTCTCTAACGGGGTTTACTAATTACTGTCGTTGACGGGGGTTGGCTCAGCTGGTAGAGCGCTCGGTTCGGGACCGAGAGGTCGGCAGTTCAAATCTGCCACCCCCGAGATTATTAGAAGGTGCGGGAGAACTGAGATCGTGGGTTTCCACCAAAGGCGGATTTCATTTTATTTAGGAAAGTTAGGTATTCAACAAATCCCGCCTGCCCTTCGAAGCTATGTAATCAATGTGGCGGATAGCCGCGTATAATTGATTACATGTCAGCGAAGTAGGGCCTTCCCGACCATTTATATGGTGCGGGGGAACAGAGGTCGGCAGTTTCCGCCAAAGGCGCCTGCCCGCCGCAGGCAGGGATTTCGCAAAGATTAAGATCAGTTTTAGGAGCTCAACAAATCTGCCACCCCCGAGATTATTCTGAAGCAATATGGCTGAAAATAAAAGGGTAAAAACGATAATTAAGGGCAGTGTCCAAGGAATAGGTTATCGCTGGTTTGTTCAAGATGCAGCGCGTGAAATGCAGATAAAAGGATGGGTAAAAAACCTTTATGACGGGAGCGTGGAAATAGAGGCAGAAGGAGAAAAGAAAAAATTAGAAAAGTTTTTGAAATCCCTATCTAAAAATCCGTACGCAAAAATATCGTCAATACAAAGCGATTGGGAAGAAATAGTTAAGGAAAAATATTCTA
>JAPLKN010000132.1 GCA_026388075.1 Elusimicrobiota bacterium | reverse complement strand
GCGCCAGGATTTTAAAAAAGGCCATAAATCTTGCCAGAAAATACGATATTCCCATTAATGTTGATCCGAAGATAGAAAATTTTATGAGATATAAAAAAGTTACCTGCATTACCCCCAATACCGCTGAAGCGATAGCCGGGATGCATTATCACGGGCCGACAGAAGATAAAAATATAGTTGATTTGGGTAAAAAAATACTTAAAAAACTTGGGACAGATTCTGTTTTGATTACCCGGGGTGAAAAAGGGATGACGTTAATTGAGCACGGGAATAAAATTACCCATATTCCCACAAGAGCGAAAGAAGTGTATGATGTGACCGGAGCCGGGGATACAGTTATAGCAACATTTACTCTGGCACTAGCTGCAAAAGCAAATTTAATACAAGCAGCCGAAATTTCTAATTTTGCCGCCGGCGTAGTCGTGGCAAAACTTGGCACAGCTACGGTTTCGCCGGAAGAGCTTCAGACAGCTATAAAAAATTTCAATAAACCCCGTTAGAAACAATAAAACATAAGAGAACGCGGTAGATGCTAAAAAAGGTTTTCTAAGTTTTCACGGTCTTGAAATTAGAAATGAGGCTGTTGCCGAAGTCAAGCAGTGTCACCTCGTCCGCCCAGGGCGGACGGCATGACGAAAATGGGGTTTGCAACAGCCTCATATTTGATATTTTAATTTTAGACATTAACAATTGTTCGGCTGTTTCTAAGTAGTTTGGGGGGCACCCCGTTAGAAACAGTGAAACGATAAGAAGAAGGAAGGGGTAACGAAAAAAAGAAATACAGCTTTTCGCAGTTTGGGAGATAAAGTATTGTTCGGCTGTTTCTAACGGGGTAAAAACCACTGATATGAAGGCCATCGGAGTTATTCCTTCACGGTACAATTCAACACGTTTTCCGGGCAAACCCCTTTTTGTCATTAATGGTAAAACATTGCTAGAAAGAGTATGGCGAAGAGCCAAAAAAAGCAGGCTTCTTGATGAAATTATAATAGCAACTGACGATCAAAGAATTTTTGAAACGGCTAAAAGATTCAATGCAAAAATTTTCATGACTTCAAAAAATTGCAAAAGCGGAACAGATCGTCTTGCAGAAGTAGCTAAAAAAACAGGCAAAAAATACGATATTTTTATTAATATTCAGGGCGATGAACCTTTGATTTCGCCACTGTTGATTGACAATCTTATTAAAGAATTGAAAAAGAATAAGGAAACCTCCGTTGTAACCGCGGTCTATCCTTTGAAGAATAAAAAAGAAATATTAAGCCCTAATGTAGTTAAAACTGTTTTAGACAAAAAAGGTTTTGCATTATATTTTTCAAGATACCCTATTCCCTATAATAGGGACAAAAAAAAAGCGAGATATTATAAGCATATCGGTATTTACGGATACCGCAAGGATTTTCTGATTAAATTTTCCGCAATGGCTCAAACCGGCTTGGAAAAGACTGAACAGCTTGAGCAGCTGAGAATTCTTGAAAATGGCTTCAAAATTAAAACAATTCTTTCAAAAACTGATTCCTTAGGAGTCGATGTTCCACAAGATATTAAAAAAATTCAATGGATGCTTTCATGACAACAAAGTACGTTTTTGTTACCGGAGGCGTTGTTTCATCTTTAGGCAAGGGAATAACCGCGGCATCATTGGGGTGCCTTCTTAAGGCGCGGGGCCTAAAAGTTAACATTTTAAAGTTTGATCCCTATCTTAACGTAGATCCCGGCACAATGTCTCCTTATCAGCATGGGGAGGTTTTTGTAACTGTTGACGGAGCGGAAACCGATTTAGACCTGGGTCACTATGAAAGGTTTTTGGACCAGGACATGCACCGCGAAAATAATGCTACTTCCGGACAGGTCTATGAAGCAGTAATTAGCGCGGAAAGAAAGGGCGATTATCTAGGCAAAACTATCCAGGTTATTCCTCATATCACAAACGAAATAAAAAGCCGGCTTAAAAAAATTACTTCAGGATATGATGTTATCATTGTTGAGATAGGCGGGACTGTGGGCGATATTGAAAGCCTGCCGTTTCTTGAGGCCATAAGACAGTTCAGGCTTGAGGTAGGACGGGAAAACGTTTGTTACTGCCATGTTACATTGATTCCTTATATAAAAGCTGCGGAAGAAATGAAGACTAAACCGACGCAGCACAGCGTTATGAAGCTTAGGGAAATAGGGATTGAACCTTCCATGCTTATTTGCCGCATGGAAAAAAATCTTACTGAAGAGTTAAAAAACAAGATAGCGCTTTTTTGTAACGTTGAACCGCGGGCCGTAATAGAAGAAAAAGATGTGGGTTCTTCCATTTATGAAGTTCCGCTTCTTCTTCAAAGACAGAAGATGGATGATCTGGTTCTTGAATATCTGGGACTTACAGCAAAAAAACATAACCTTGAAGACTGGGAAAAAATGGTCCATAATTTCAGGTTTCCGAAACATGCTGTTATTGTCGCGGTTGCAGGAAAATATACCGAACTAAAAGATGCGTATAAAAGCATATGGGAAGCTTTAAAACACGGTGGTGTAGCCAATGAAACATCAGTTGAGGTGCGTTATCTTGACGTGGAAAAGGAAGGTATTGAAGAAGATCTTGCCTCAGTGGACGGAATCCTGGTCCCGGGAGGGTTCGGAGATCGGGGAATTGAAGGAAAAATCAGGGCTATTAAGTATGCCAGAGAAAACAAGATTCCTTTTTTTGGTATTTGTCTCGGGATGCAGTGCGCTGTTGTAGAGTTTGCGCGCAACGTTCTTGATTGGAAGGATGCAAATTCAACCGAATTTAATCCGAAAACTAAGCATCCGGTAATAGATATTATGGCAGAACAGCGCAAGGTAAAAAGAAAAGGCGGCACAATGCGCCTTGGCTCTTATCCGTGTACATTGAAAGACGGAACACATTCTCATAAAGCGTACAAAAAAGATGAAATAAGCGAGCGTCACCGGCATAGATACGAATTTAACAATAAGTACCGCGAGCGGTTTGAAAAAGAAGGCCTGACCGTTGCAGGGATTAACCCAAAGAAAAAGCTGGTTGAAATTATTGAATTAAAAAATCATCCATGGTTTTTAGCGGTACAGTTCCATCCGGAATTTCAGTCCCGCCCTGCAAGGCCGCATCCTCTTTTCAAGGATTTTATAGGGGCATCTCTTAAAAACAGGCTTGTGAAAGAAAATAAAATTGTATGAAAGAAAAAACAGTCAGTTTAAAATCATTTGATATTAATTTAGCGAACAACCTGCCACTTATCCTTGTCGCAGGGCCTTGTGTAATTGAAAATGAAAAATCAATTCTAAAAACCGCAAAAGAATTAAAAAGAATATCTCAGGATTTTGATATTCCGCTAATTTTTAAAGCTTCCTATGATAAAGCTAATCGAACATCATTAAAATCTTTTCGCGGCCCGGGATTAAAAAAAGGCCTAGAAATTTTATCAAGAGTAAAAAAAGAGTATTTGCTTCCAATTCTTACTGATGTTCACTGTGAAAACGAAGTTAAATACGCGTCAAAAGTTGCAGATATTTTACAAATCCCGGCATTTTTATGCCGGCAAACTGATTTGATACTCGAATGCGCGAAAACAAAACTCCCAGTCAACGTGAAAAAGGGGCAGTTCCTTGCACCTGAAGATATTTTTCATGTAGTTGAGAAAATTGAAAGCCAGAAAAACCATAACATAATTCTTACTGAAAGAGGAACATCATTCGGATATCATAATCTTGTCGTTGATATGAGATCTATTGCAATAATGAAAAAAACGTTATATCCGGTTATTTTTGACGCAACGCATAGTGTTCAGCTTCCAGGCGGGCTTAAAAAATCATCCGGAGGCCAAAAAGAATTTGTTGAGACATTGTCGCGGTCTGCGGTATCTTTAGGAATATCGGGTATTTTTGTTGAAGTTCATGAAAATCCATCTAAAGCTTTATCGGACGCTTCTAACAGTTTGAGTTTTGAAGAATTAAAAAAACTGATACCAGTTTTAAAAGGCATAGATGGATTGGTAAAAAGCAGTGATAAGGGATAGGGGCTTTCTCGTCCTCGACCCATAGGGTCTATGGACCCGAGGGCCCCTGCACCCCAGAGTTCATTTTCTTTGCATGCCCAAAGAAAATGAACCAAAAGAAATGCACCCCGTGAGCCATTCGCTTCGCATTTTTCGGAATCTTTGCGAACTCGCCTCGCCTGATGTACGGCGGGCTCAAACACCGCAAAGATTAATTACCGAAAAATGCTTCAGACTCATAAGCGGCTCAATGGGGGAAAACTGTAGAACGTGACTCTTAAAATATGGAAAGGTTAGTTTCAAAGAGAGAAAACAATGAAATGCCCGAAATGCCAAGCGGAAAATAAGGATTACGTGAAAAACTGCAAAAAATGCGGTTATGATTTTACTATTGTACCGCTTTGGCAGCCTACATGGAAATGGCATTTGAAAACTCTTTCTATCGTATATTCTGTATTAATAATATTGTTTTTCTTCTTAAACATTGTTCTAAAACCATACCTGCGGCAAATTCCTAAAGATATCACACCTTGGCTTAAAGAGATTCCTAAGAAGGAGTCTGTTGGATAATCTATGAAACTTTCAAGAAAGCTGAGTTCTCTGGCAAAAAAAATTCAACTTATTGCAATGGATGTTGACGGAGTGTTAACCGGGGGTGAAATTATTGTTTTAGATTCCGGTAAAGAAATCAAGATATGGAACGTAAAAGACGGCTTCGGGTTTCATCTTGCGCAATTGAGCGGCGCGGGATTAAAATTTGCCTGGATTACCGGCGGAAAATCAGATGCCGTTCGAAATCGTTCTAAAGCCCTTGGTATTGATATTTTATATCAGGAATGCATGAGAAAAAAAGAAGCGATAATTGAAATTTCAAAAAAATTGAAAGTTTCTTTGAACCAAACACTTTTTATAGGGGATGATCTTTTGGATATTCCTGTTTTTCGTTCCGTGGGTTTTTCTGTCTGCCCTTCTGACGCTCCTTTTGAAGTAAAAAAAGAAGTTGACTATATTTCAAAAATACCCGGAGGAAAGGGGGTTGTACGTGAAGTTGTTGAGATTGTTCTTAAGTCCCGCGGTCTTTGGAAAAAAGCAACTGATTTATATCTATGAAAAAATTTATAGATATATTTATTATTTGATAATTATTTCATTATTTAAGGTAGCCCAGTTATTGCCTTATAAAACTGCAGTAAAATTTGGAGGTTTTCTTGGGCTGGTTGCATATTATGTTATTAAAGTATCCAGAGAACCGGCAATAATTAATCTTAAAAACTCTTTTCCGGAAAAATCTCCCGAAGAAATACGCTTGTTAGCCAAAAATATTGGGGTAAAAACGGGAAAAAATATTTTCGAATTTCTTTATTATCCGAAATTAAGTTCAGCGGATTTGGGACGGATTGTGGAAATTGAAAATGAAAATATTTTAGCTGACGCAGTTAAAAAAGGGAAAGGCGTATTACTGGCCAGCGCGCATTGCGGGAACTGGGAGTTTTTAGGGGCGGCGATGGCTTCAAAAGGGTATCCTGTAAACGTGATTGCCAAGAAAAGTTATCTAGATAGGGGCAATAAAATGCTTTTGAATTTCAGGATATCCAAAGGCCTAAAGATAATTTTTCGGGATCAAAGCGATACCGCGCGAAAAATGCTGAAAGCTTTAAAAAACGGCGAAATTCTTGCTTTATTGATTGATCAGGACACTTCGGTTCCGGGCGTATTTGTCAATTTTTTTTCGCGGCTTGCCTGGACACCTTCCGGATTAGCAACCCTTGCTTTAAAAACTGAAGCAAAGGTTGTGCTGGCTCTTGATGCTCGCCTTCCTGATGACAGGCATAAAGTGGTAATCACGCCGATTGAAATAAGCAAAACCGGAAATTTTGAGAATGATGTTTTAAAAAACACTCAACATGTTACCAGCTTAATAGAAAATCATATAAGACAATATCCGGACCAGTGGGTTTGGTGGCATAAAAGGTGGAAGACCAGGCCTAGCTAAAGACAGTGGTAAGTGATAAGCGGTAAGGGGTAAGCTAAAGGCAAGATGAAAAACATATATAGTTTTATTTTTTTGACAACGCTAATTTTTATCGGGTGTAATAACAATAATATTCCGATTAAAGAAGTGACTCAAGTTCCCGATCAGGCGATAGAAAATTTTACAGTTACCGAAACTGTGAGCGGGAAACGCCACTGGGTAATGGAAGCCCCTTCGGCAAAAATATTTGAAGAACAAAAGAAAGCAATACTTATAAGCCCTGCAATTAAATTTTATAAAAAGGGAGAATATTTATCCACATTGACAGCCGAAAAAGGGTCAATAGATATGAATACTTACGATATTACAGGCGAGGGAAAATGTTTTCTTAATACGGCAAAAGGCGAAAACCTTGAAACAACAAACTTAAAATACCTTTCTCAAGCGCAGAAAATAGTTACTGATGAAAAAGTAAAAATTGTCCAAAAAGGCAATACTGTTTATGGAAAAGGACTTGAAGCTACCCCGGATCTTTCAACAATAACTATAAAAAATCAGACTACTGAAATATGGTAACAATTAAGAGATGGTAAGTGGCGGCCAGGAAAAAGGTGAAATTAAAAACAACCATATTTTTAATCACAAGCTTTATTTTATTAAACCTGTTATTTTTTTTAAATGCCGGGGCACAGGAAGAAAAAACCACAGTCACAGGAAATGAAATGAAAATCGTTGACGGGGGAGATAAAATCATTTATTCCGGAAACTCAAAAGTTGTCCGGGGAGAAAATGTTTTAAAAGCAGATAAAATTGTTAGAAATGCAAAAAATAATGTAGTTGAAGCTTCAGGAAACGTAAAATTTTTAACGTTTAATTCGGAAAAAGAAAAAATATCAGGAAAATCAGAAAATGCCAAATACAACATCAAAAGCGGCAAGGGGCAGCTTTGGAACGGGAATCCTAAAATCACGTACTATT
>JAPLKN010000131.1 GCA_026388075.1 Elusimicrobiota bacterium | reverse complement strand
ATTATTATGTCTTGGTATTTCATTGGACAGCCTCCTTTGGTTATATTCTACCAAAAGAGTTACCTAATTAGTGAGCATTAACAACTGTCCCTATTTTTCCATGAACAAAAAATTTATAACCATTGTTTCCGTAATTATTTTAGGCCCTTTTACTATTTCAAACGCCTTTCAAGATCAGGCATACCTGGCATATCTTAGAGGCCTATTGGCTTTACAATCCGGAAATTTAGCTGCAGCAAAAGAGGAATACAACCGTGTTCTTGAAATTGATAAAAATGCCGTGCCCGTATATCGGGACCTTGCTTACGTTTACTGGCAGTCTGGCGACAGGGAAAAAGCCCTGGATTCCGCCCTAAAGCTTAAGGAACAATACGGAGACAACCTCAATACTCAGCTTTTTTTGGGAAGCTTTTATATGATGTTAGGCAGGTCAAATAACGCGCGCGAGGCATGGGAGAACGCATTAAAAATTGACGCAAATAATGAGACTGCAATTTTATATCTTGCGGCATATCATTCTGCCAACAATAATCCGAAAGAGTCCATAATTTACTGGGACAAATATATTCAGCAAAAACCGGATTCAGCCGAAAGCTACTATCATAGAGGAATGGCTTTTGAGAAGCTTGGCCAGCTTGAGAAAGCTACCCAGTCTTTGGAAAAAACAATTTCGCTGAAACCCGAAAGCTACGAAGCATATTTTGCCCTTGCCCAGCTTTATGAAAAACAGGAACGCCTTTATGATGCTATAAGAGAGTGCGAAAAATATCTCAGCTTTGTGCCGGACAATGTGATGATTCTGCTTTATCTTGGCGGGCTTTATTACAAGACAAAAAATTTCGCTTCCGCGGAAGAAATTTTTAAAAAGGCGGATAAGATAAATCCAAACGACTCCTCAGTGATATTCTGGCTTGGTTTACTTGCCGAAGAAAAAAAAGACTGGCCGCAAGCTATAGAGTATTTCGAAACCTTAAGGGAAAACGATGAAACCCCGATGCTTTTAGCGCGTTTGAGTTATTATTATTCCTTAAATAACCAGTTTCCCAAAGCAATAGAGTATTTGAAAAGAGCGATAGAGCTTGAACCTAAAAATCCGAATTTTTATTATCTGATAGGGCTTGCCTACGACGATATGAAAAATTATGGGCTTGCAGAACAAAATTTTAAAGAAGCCTTGAAAGTAAAACCCGATTTTACCGAAGTTTTTTTTAACTTGGGAGTTATATCCGACAAGCAGGGCAAATTTGAAGATGCCGCAGCTTATTTTGAAAAATCTGTTGAAATTGATCCAAAATTTGCCCGGGCGCTAAATTACCTGGGGTATTCCTATGCAGAAAAAGGCATAAAACTTGAGCGCGCGGAAGAACTTATCAGAAAAGCTTTAGAGATTGAACCCGAAAATGCTTCTTACTTGGATTCTTTGGGCTGGGTTTATTTTAAGCAAAATAAATTTGATCAGGCTGAAAAATATCTTGAACAGGCTTCAAACTTAATGTCCGATCCTGTAATTTGGGCGCATCTAGGCGATACGAAAATCAAGCTTGATAAAAAAGCTCAGGCCTGGGAAGCTTATACGAATTCAATTGAAATCCAGCCAAAAAATTACGAAGTAAAAAACAAACTAAAAGAAATAAAAAAGGATTTGAATGAATCAGATCTTCAAAGGGCAATGCTTCATAGAATTGTTCATACGTATGAAAATATCAAATCCTTTAAGTGCAGTTTTTTTATTAAAGCGGAAGCGGACTCTTTTAATTTTGAGTTTTCAGGCACGGCGATATACCTCAAACCCGAACTTGTTAGAATAGATGTTTCTGCGGGGATTTTTAGCCCTCAAATGACAATTATTTATAACAAGGACTTGAAAATATCGCCTCGCGCGCTTGATCAAGATATTCCGGCCGAAGTAAAAGAAGTTTTTATTAACCATCAATTGTCTCTTGAAGAATTTAATTCGCAAAATATTGAACTGTCAAAAAAGGGAAGATATTTTTATTATAAAGCGGGGAATAAGATTTTAAAAATAGACAAAAAAACTTCACTGCCCAAAGGACTTACAATTCAAAATGGAGTTTCTATTACTATTTCCGATTACGTTTATAAGGATAATATACACATTCCTTTTAATGTGAATTTTTTTCTTAAAGGAAAATTCCGCGGCAGAATGCTCCTGAGTGATTTTGAGCCGAATAAAACTTTGGATTCATCTTTGTTTAGGATTGAAAACAATACTTTAAAATGAAAATTCTTGCTCCTGCCAAAATAAATCTTTTCCTTGAAGTAAAAAACAAAAGGGCGGACGGCTATCACAATATTGAATCAATAATGCAGTCCGTAAGCCTTTATGATGAACTTGAATTTAAACCTGCCGAAGAAAAAATATCGCTAAAATGCAATCTTAAAAATCTTCCGAATGATGAAAGAAACCTTGTCGTAAAAGCGGCAAAACTACTAAAAAAAGAACTTAAAACGCAAAAAGGCGCACGGATACATCTGAAAAAAAATATTCCTTTGGGCGCGGGGCTCGGAGGAGGATCTTCCGATGCCGCGGCAGCTTTAAAAGGGCTGTTAAAATTATGGAAACTGAAGATCAGCCCAAAAAAGCTGGTTAAAATTGCCGCTAAAATAGGGGCGGACGTACCTTTTTTTCTTAATTGCGGTACGGCTGTTGCCAAAGGTATAGGAGATATACTTAAATCCATAAAAAAGGTCAAAAAAACTTACTTTGTGCTTGTTTTTCCTAACTTTGGGGTTTCAACGCCTTCCGTATATAAAAAACTTCATTTTCCATTGACAAGCAGGCAAAAAATTAATAAAATAAAATTCCACTTGGAATCATTAAAAGATTCTAAAATATGGGGCAGACTTTTGTATAACAGGCTGGAAGAAGTGGTTTTGCCGAAATATCCAAAAGTTGCTTTTATAAAGAAGAAAATTGAAAATTTCGGATATAAAAGCCTGATGTCGGGTTCAGGTTCCACGGTCTTTGGGATAGTCCCATCACTTGAGGAAGGGCAGAGATTAAAGAAAAAACTTTTATCATATAAATGGAAAGTTTGGGTAGTTGAGTCTTTGTAGCGCGGGAGGAGCGATGAAAATTACTGAAGTCAGGATTTTCCCGAAAAACGAAGAGAAGTTAAAGGCCTATGCTGCGGTAACGTTTGACGATGTTTTCGTTATCCACAATCTGCGCATAGTAAAGGGAGAAAGAGGTTTGATGGTCTGTATGCCATCCAGAAAAAAAACTGACGGAACCTTTAAAGATATAGCTCATCCAATTAACAGCGATTTTAGGCATGAGCTGGAACAAAAAGTTCTAATTGCCTACGAAGCCAAACTGAAAGAAGCTCCGCTTGGAAAAATAGAACCTTCATAATTTTTCTTGAATCCTTTTTTCCGGGATTGTGTAATGGTAGCACAAGGGACTTTGGCTCCCTTTGTCTAGGTTCGAATCCTAGTCCCGGAGTAGTTCGACTCGTCCCTCGATTGCACTCGGGACTTCGCTCACTACCTAAAAGTATAATAGAGAATCAGAAATAACTCTGAAAAGGATGAGAACTACCCGCCGTAAAGGCGGGTTTGGGAGTTTACCCTGAGCCTGTCGAAGGGAATCCTAGTCCCGGAGTAGTTCGACTCGTCCCTCGATTGCACTCGGGACTTCGCTCACTACCTAAAAGCGTAGTAGCTTTCAAAAATAATTCATCCATAGATTTTCTAGAAAATATATAGTAAACTTAATATAATTCAATAAGTTCCATCAAAGGGTTCGGAGGCTTTAATGCTTCCGGAGGATTTGGATGGTCGGGCCGCCATCTGGTTTTTATACCAGTGAGCGGTTTTTTTAATGCCACTCGCTGGAATAAAAATCCAGAGGTGGCTTTTTTATTTTAATTAAGGAGGAATATATGCATATCAACTTAGCAGAAGATTTCATTGTTTTTGTTGCAATTGGCATTTTTATAGCATTTGTTGTTTTTGCGTATTTGAACGGAAAGAAAAATTCAGAAAAAAATCAGAATCAAGATAAAGAAAAAAAGAACAATAAATAGATTTTGAATTTCTTAATAGAATTAAATTATTTCCCGTTCTCAATATCCTTCCGTATTATTTTCCTTTTTTAGACTCATGTGAAATTCTCGTCCAGTTTAGAAAAACTTTTCCGTTTAATTTTTTTTAAGAAATATCTTAATGAACCTCCGCCCAGTCCGCCGCGGCGGAGGCGGTATCAAACGTATTCCCCTCTTTTATAAAGAGGGGAAAGGGGCGATTTTATTACAGGCAAATCCCCTATTCCCCCCTTTTCAAAGGGGGATTATCAGTAACCGGCCTGCAAGCAGGGCGGAATTGTCAAGTTAAATTAATTAAATTCAAAATATGTTGAAAAATTGTAGGGGCTTTTTTTTATTTTATAAATATTATATAATTACGCAGCTAAAATTTAGCAAGGAATAAAATCCCCGCTTCAAGGGAAACCAAAAAAGGATAATAATATGATTAGAAAATGGAGAGTTTTCTGGAAAAATCACTGGGTAATGGTTCTTATAATTGTTTCAGTAGTATTGCTTATTTTCTTTTCAATATGGGGCCTAATGAGCCTGGAGTCGTTTTATAGGAAGCTTACGGTTTCAACACTTCCGATCCAGCTTCTAATGACGGCTCTTAATGCTTTTGTATTCGTTTACATGTACATGACAGTTTTCCGCGGCGGTTTTGGCTCTATGCAGAAAACCAAGGTTCATACTAAAGATATAGAAGTAAGATTTAAAGACGTTATAGGCCTTGAAGGCGCAAAAAAAGAGGCCATGGAAGTAGTAAAGCTTCTTAGAGACCGCGTTCAGGTTAAAAAAATAGGCGGGAAAATTGTTAAAGGAATTCTGCTTATAGGACCTCCGGGATGCGGAAAAACCCTTCTTGCAAAGGCGATTGCTACGGAAGCAAAAATGCCTTTTCTTTCTATGTCAGGAAGCGAATTTGTTGAAATATTTGTAGGTGTCGGCGCGTCCAGAGTGAGAAAGCTTTTTAAGAAAGCCAGGGAATATGCCTATTCTGAAGGGGCCTGCATAGTATTTATTGATGAAATAGAAGTTATCGGAAGAGGCAGGACGTTTTCCTACTTAGGCGGCGGGGAAGAAACTAACAGCACGCAAAACCAGCTTCTTGTTGAAATTGACGGGCTTGAAAGCAAGGGGCATAACGTTATAGTTATCGGGGCGACAAACGCAAAAGAAGAAGTGCTAGATAAAGCGCTCCTTCGCCCGGGAAGGTTTGATAGAAAAATTTATGTGGGATTACCGAACTTAAAAGAAAGAGACGATATTTTTAAGTATTATATGGCTAATGTAAAGTATGATCCTTCTATTGAAATTTCACGCCTGGCAAGAAAAACAGTTTATAAATCGCCTGCTGATATTGAAAATATAATAAAGGAAAGCGCTCTTATAGCAACTCGTAACGGCAGAGAAATCATTGCTTTTGCAGACTTGTCCGAAGCTATGGACAGGATTGACCTTGGCCTTGAAACCCATATAATGATGTCGCCAATTGAAAGAGAGCAGACCGCATTTCATGAGGCAGGCCATGCCATAGCACTTTATTTTCTTCATCCGACCGACGATGTTTTTAAAGCTACAATTAAATCGCGCGGGCCGGCTCTCGGAATGGTTACTCATCATCCAAGGGAAGAGCTTCATACCCATTCAAGGAACAAACTTATGGCGGATATCAAGGTGAGCCTGGCAGGCTATATTACGGAAAAGCTTAAATACGGCAATACTACAAGCGGTGTTTCCGGAGATTTCCAAAATGCTACAGCTATCGCCCATGCAATGGTATGGAAATACGGCATGGGCTTAGGCTCTATGGTAGGCGATTTTACCGTGATACCAGACCAGGAACTATCAAACAGCCTTAAAGAAAAACTAAATGATGAAACCGTCCAGATACTTAATGACTGCTTGGCCCAGGTTGAAAAATTCCTAAAACACGAGTGGGATCTGGTTGAAGCTTTGGGTGAAAAACTTATTAAGGAAGAAGAAGTAGATTATGACGGTATCGTTGAGCTTTTTAAAGTTATGGGCCGGGACAAGGACGCTTCCGGCGGAAAACTTATAGGAACAGATGCACCTCCTCAGCCGCTGAAATAGTGATTTTGAAATTCAGAAAAACCAATCCAAAAAATGAAGCACCCCGCATCAAGATGCGAGGTATCAATGCAGAATTCTTCTCCCCGCCTTCATCCCCCCCTGCTTCGTTTAGCGAAGCAAAACGAGGGGGGTATTTGGCGAAGGAGAATAAAATTTAATCTTACGTATAAACAGGTAATCAAATGTTTTGGTTGAACGGAATTGTTATTTATAGTTTTATTATTTTTTCAGTATTTCTTAGCGGATGTAATCCTACCTATCCGGTCGGCAATCTGACTGAATCCATTCAAAAACTTGTAAAAAAAGAATACAACCTGGAGAGCAAAGCATCCCTGGTCGGAAATACCCTCTATCTGGATATTAAACTTGAGGATATTTCTTCCACCGAAACAAAAAAGCTTTCCGCAATGCTTGAAAAGCTGCAAGGGGCAGTCTTAAGCATTGTCAGAGTTTCATTAAGCACTGATGCAAAGATAAGTTTTATGGTGGTAACGGCTATTGACCCGGTGTGGAAGCTCGGGATACGCATTATAGAAAGTCTCCAGGACATTAAAGATTATCTTTACCAAAAAATATCCAGAGGGGAGTACGAAGGCCGTCTTGTGATGGAAATAGATATTGGCCAGGACGGATTAATTAATTATACCAGCGATAAAGAGATGACCTTAAACGAGTTTGCCGGGAGGCTTACTGTTTCCCAGTTTAATATGCTTCTAAGAAGCAATCCTTTCTTAAGCATACTCCTTAATAAATATGAATTGAAATACGTAAGCTTTGTCGGCAGTGAATTGGTTTTGACCGGAACAAAAAATTTTGACCCTCAAATGTTTGAGCTTGCAAGGCACATTTTGGTTAATGAGGCGGAAAAAACCAGTAAAAAATACGAACTTATAAAAATCAATACGATAAAAATTCTTGATCCGAACAAACCCGATGCTCAGCCTATTTTAATTGACATAACAAAAGAAATAAAAAGCAACAAAAAAGTTAACTTTAAATTTTAACTTGACAATTCCGCCCTGCTTGCAGGGCGGTTACTGATTGCCCCCCTTTGTAAAGGGAAACAGGGGGATTTGTCTGTAATAAAATCTCCCCTTTCCCCTCTTTTGTAAAGAGGGGAAATACATCTTAAAAACATTTTTCTAAGAAATAAAAAAAAAGGATGGCATATATTTGCCATCCTTTTTATATTGGCCAGTTTTTTATTAGCTGATTTTTTGAGATCCTTTTAATTTTAGGTAAACATACGGGACAAAAAAGAGGGCAAGAACTAGGCCGAAGGATAAACCGCCTATAACTGCTATTGCCATAGCAGGCATTGATGTTCCGCCTGCGGTTTGCCCGATTCCAAGTGCCAGAGGGGAAAGACCCAGGATAGTTGTAAGAGTGGTCATAAGGATCGGCCTCAAGTGTGCCGCGGTACCATGCACTACCAATTCTTCGGTTTTTTCTTCAGGTTTTTCTTGATGAAGCGCATTATACCGGTCCACAAGAACTATTGAAATGCTTACCACCATACCTATGAGCATTATTATACCGAGCATTGAAATAGCGTTGATGCTTTGAAAACAGACTAATAAAGATATAACGGCTCCGATAAGTCCTATGGGAACTAATGTCATAACTATGACCGGCTGAACAAGCGATTCAAACTGGGACGCAAGAATCATAAAAATTATTATTACCCCTAAAATTATTGCAAATAAAGACGATTTCATAGATTCCTGAAGGGCCAGCATTTCGCCGCCAATAGTAGTTAATACATCTTCTTGATGAGGCAAACTGTTAAGTATTTCTTTCAATTTTTTTACGCCATTTCCAAAAGTGCCATTCACATTGGCAGAAACTGAATAAGTTCTTTCTCCTTCGGAACGCCTTATTTCGGGGTTTGATTCAACAAATAAAGCCTGTCCCAGCTGTTTCATTTTAATTGTCATTCCCCAAGGCGAATACGCTGTCATTTCTCTGACCTTTTCTATCGTATCCCTGTCCTGAGGCCTTAACCGGACCCTGATATCAAACTCTTCGTCTTTTGTTTTTAGTTTAGTTGCGACATATCCTTTAATAGCTGCCAAAAACATGCTTGAAATATCCTGAGTGGACAATCCAAACATTGAAGCCCGGTCTCGTTCAATGATGAACCTAAGTTCAGGTACCAAAGCAGAAGGCCTTATTCTTATTCCGTAAAAATTCGGGTAGGAGTTCATTTTTTCGGCAATCCTTTCTGCAGTTGCTCGGAGTTTCCCAAGGTCTTTACCTTTAATTTCAACGGTCAAGCCAGCGGATGCGCCTATTCCAGAACCAAAAAGCCCTTGAGCAGTTATAAATTCCGTAGAAAGGTCTTTAAAATCCCATTTTTTTATTTCTTCACCAATTTCGGTAACTATTTTGTTCGTTGAAAGACCTGAGTCTTTAAGATTTACTGTTATTCGCGACTGTGATTGGGAAAGAGATTCTATTGCCGCTGATCCAAGTTCATCTCCTGTAGATCCGATGCCCACAGACATATCCTTTAGTTCCGGATATTTTGATATAAGAGCTTCTACCCGCTTCGTTAGCGCGTTAGTTATTTCAAGAGGAGTATCAGGATGCATGGATATATTGAGCACAAAACGCCTTTCATCCACTTTTGGCATAAATTCCTTGGGTATTATGTAGAAGCATAAAAGCCCTGCAGCGACGTAAAGGAAGAAGAAGAAAGCCATTTTGCTCCATGGCCACTTCAATACTTTTTCAAGATAGGGTTTAAAAAACAGCTCCATTTTTTCTTTTGAAGAAACCGAAGCAATTTTTGCTAGGTTTATTGTCATTGACATTCTCGGTATAAACAAGATAGCGGCAAAGACAGAAGCAATCATTGAAAAGGTTATGGTTAAAGCAAGCTGTTTGAATAACTGTCCAGCGGTTCCTGTAACAAATATAAAAGGCAAAAATACAGCTATAGTAGTAAGTGTTGAGCTGATTATTGCTGGTACGAGACTTACGGTTGATTCATAAATAACTTCCCTTCTGTCGCGGTCGGGATATTTCTGCATTTCGGTTATATTATTTTCAAAAACCAAGTTTGCGTTATCAGCCACCATACCGACGCCTACCGCAAGGCCGCCTAAAGACATTGTGTTAAGCGTTATACCGGTAAAATACATAACGCTTAATGAAAAAAGAATTGTTATAGGAATAGCCGCGTTAATAATGAACGAGGCATATAAACTTTTCATAAAAAAATAAAGAATAATAACACAAAGCACCGCGCCTTGAATAGCTTCAGAATAAACATTCCCGAGAGAATTTTTAACGAATTCAGATTGGTCATAAATGATCTTTACATCTACATTTGAAGGAATTTTATCTTTTATATCTTTCAATTTTTTCAAGACAGCGTCAGATATTTTTATAAGGTTTGAGCCGGATTGGGGATATATTCCCAAAGATATATTTTCTTTTCCGTTATGCCTTGAATAACCCGTTTTATCCCTTAAAGACTCTTTGATATTAGCGATATCTTTCATAAAGATAATTTTTTCATCTCTTTCCGGTTCCTGGTTTCTTATTCTGCGGAGTTTAGGCTTTGATTTTCCAAGGCCGGTTTCTCTTTTAGAAAAAGAGAGCGCGGCGATATCGTCAATTGTCTGAAATTCTCCGACAGTTTTTACTAAATATTCATAAGTTTCTTCCTTTATTATTCCTGCAGGGTAAGTTATGTTTGATTCTTTTAACGCGGTTATCATATCAATTATTGATACCTGCTGGGCTAAGAGGCGCCCTTTGTCAATTTCAACTAAAATTTCTTTTTTTTCGCCGCCTCTTATCTCAACTTTTGCCACGCCGTCCAAGCGTTCCAGCTCGTCTTTAATATTTTTCTTGCAAAAGCTCCTTAGTTCAGCCATTTTCCAGGGATCGGTTTCTCCGGTATTATAATTTACGGAAATAATCATCGCTTCGGACTGAAGCGGATTAAATTTCAGAACTACCGGTTCGCGGGAATCTCTGGGCAGAGAATCTTTTATAAGGTCAATTTTTTCTCTTATATCCATTGCCGCAAGATTCATATTTGTTCCCCAGCGGAACTCAACAGAAACTATAGATGTTCCTTCGCGCGAAATGGAGCTTATCCTTTTAACATTCTTTACTGTTCCCACGGTTTCTTCAATAAGCTTGCTTATAAGGTTTTCAGATTCTTCCGGGCCTGCTCCTTCATACTTTGTTACTATGGTGATTTGGGGATACTCCAATGAAGGGAATAATTCCTGAGGAATGCGAGTCCAGCAGATCAATCCTAGGAGGCATACACCTACAAAAATCATGACTGTTGTAACAGGCCTTTGTACAGGTAATTTTAAAAAATTCATAATTTACTCCCTAAATAGCGTATAGCGCCGCGCCTGTCGGCGGGCAGGGATAGCGTTTAGCGTATAGGTTTAAGAATTATTGCTAAAATATGCCCCGCCTTTTAAGTTCAGTTCTTGACTTTCCCTGCCTACCCTCGGGTCCATAGGACCCTATGGGTCCGAGGACTGTCTACCCTTCGACTTGGTTCGACTTCGCTCACCACGGGACGCTCAGGGCCATGCTACCTACTTTCTTATTAAAATTCGTCGTCGTAACGTTCTTGTTTCTCTTTTTCTTTTCTTTTCGGAAATTTCGGTAAAGGTATTTTAATGACAGCAAGTCTGGGCTTTATTTTCCTAAATATTTTGATTAATAATTCGATAGAAGCAAAAAAAGCGTTTTTGCTCCAAGGTATAATGTTCTGGATATTTGACGACATGTTTTCGGCGGTCAAATAAGCAACAGGAACCAATAATAAAGTAAGCAAAGTTCCCGTTATTGTACCAAAAAATACCGTCATTCCTAAAGATCTCCACATTGTTGCCGCTTCATCACGGGATAAAATCATAGGAACTAGTCCAAGGGTTTTCATCAACATTGTAATGAGTTCAGGCCTAAGCCTTTCGCCGCAGGCCTCAAATATGACTTTCAAAAGATCTTTTCTTCCTTGCCTTCTTGTATTGATTTTTTCAACTAGTATGATTGAACCGTATACGACGGAGCCGAACAAAATCATAAAGCCGATCCACACGCCAAGGCTTATGGGTTTTTTAAATATCCAAAGCGAAAGCGCAACACCGATCGTGCTTAAAGGAAGGGCAAACATTATTAAAAGGGGCTGAATGTAAGATTCAAATAAAGATGCAAGGACAAGATAAATCAAAATGACCGTCAATATGATTGCGAATATAAACTGCTCTTTATTCCTGACAGTTTTTTCATAATCGCCTGAAAGGTTGAAAGAATAATCTTTCGGGAATGCGATGCTTTTTAACGAGGCATTAATCTTTTTAGCAGCCTGGTCAAGCCCCATTTTAAGGCGGTTTGCGCTTATTTGAATGAACCTTTTTTTATTTTTATGCCAAATCTCCTGGGATGCTTTGATTTCTTCCACATGGCCGCACTGCCCTAAACGCAGTATATCGCCGGATTGGTTGACAATCGCAAGGAAAGGGAGTTCCCGCGCATTTTCAACTGTGTGCGGAACTAGACGGCATATAGTTTCAATTTCTTTGCCTTCAGTCCTGTACTGTGTAGCGATAAGGCCTCTAAGCTGGCAATGTAAAGTGTTGGCTAAATAAATTGTTGAAATGCCGAATATGGCAAGTTTGCGAAAATCAACAAAAAAGTGAAGCTCAGGCTCGTCTTCTCTCATTCTGATTTTAATATCCGTAAGGCCTTTTACTTGAGAAAGTTTTCCGGACGAAGCAAAGGCAAGCTGTTTCAATATATTATAATCGTTTCCATAAAAATCAACAAGCACTTCTTTTGATCCGGCAGCCTGCGATTCCTGGAAATAAACAAAAGCCGGGGAAAATTCCGGAAATCTTTTCCTGAATTCTTCCTTAAATTTTTCAGGATTTTGTTTTACTTCAACTTCAACGAATGTGTGAAGTTTTTCAACTTTTGAAGAGACCAATCTTACGTTCGGATAAGTCATCAAAGCTTTTTCAAGCCTTTTTACAATCTCATTTGAAATTTCAATTTTTGTCGCGGGAGGAAACTGTATTCCTATTCTGAAAGTATTCACGTCACCCGGATCAATGAATTCGGAATCGCTCCGGATAAAAATAGAAGCCGAAAATAATAAAAGCCCAAGGACTGCGGCCCAGACATATGGCTGGTATCTAAAAGAAAAAGCCAGCATTTTTCGGTAGTAATTTCTCACGGTTAAATACCAAGGTTGAAAATCTAAATCGTATTTTCTCTGCCAGAAAAAACATTCTGCCGGCACAAAAGTAAGCGTGTTTACGATCATTGAAATTTTATCCGGAAACGTTTTTCTGTGGTGATGAAACGAAATATTTTCCAGGATAACAATGGCGTTATCCATAACATTTCCTATGCCCATTGCCAGGCCTGATAATGTCATTACGTTAAAAGTAAGCCCCGATAGAAAAAGCATGCAAAATGACATAAGAAGGCTTAAAGGCAGAGTAGTTATTACTATCAAAATGGTTCGGACATTTCTTAAGAAAACAAACAAAATACCGCACAAAAGTATTCCGCCCATAGAAAGAGCGTCTGTCAAAGCGCGTATTGCCCTGTTAATAAATGTGGCATCGTTTTTTATAGGAGTTATTATTACATCTTTACCGACAAGTCTTTTTAGATTTTCTACTTCTTTGCCGACATCTTCTGCCACTTTAATTGTGTTTGCGGTAGATTCTTTCTGAACATACAGCGATACCACGGACTGAAGGTTAAGTCTTGCAAAGGATGTAGGCTCATAATAGGAGTCCCTGACAACAGCTATATCTTTTAAACGTATTACAGAGCCCGCATTCGTTATTGCTATACCGGTATTTTCTATTTCTTTGATACTTTTGTATTCTCCCGTTGCCCGGATGATATAGCTTTTATCCGTTTGTATAATGTCGCCCGCAGAAATTGAGATATTATTTAAATTTATCCTTTCAACAACGGATAATATCGGGAGCCTGTTTGCGACTAGTTTTGAATTGATTATTTCAATAAGAAATTTTCTTTCTCTGCCTCCGCCTATTTCAACGTTGGCAACTCCGGCTATTCGCATTATTTTTTCTTTTATTTTTTCTTCCGCCATTTCACGGAGTTTTTCTGTTGAATATATGTTTGAGCTTAAAGCTAGAATAATTATGGGTGCGTCAGACTGCTGGAATTTGGCGATTATGGGTTTTTCAACTTCTCTCGGGAGAAGATGTTTTACCATAGCAAGTTTTTCGCGGATATCTATTACGACAAAATTTGTATTTACATCAGGGTAGAAAAAAAGAGTGATATTTGATTCTGACTCTCTGGAGGAAGATATGATTTCTCTTAAGCCGTTAAGTTCGGAGAAGGCTTCTTCTAAGGGGCGGGTAACGTATTTTTCTACTTCAGTTGCCGCTATTCCTCCGCGCAGGCGGGTAATAATACTAACCTGGGAAACTTCAGTGGCAGGATAGAGCTCAACAGGGATTCTTGGCAAAGCTACGACCGCAAAAAGTATTATGCCTAGAACCAGCATCAGAGCCGTAATAGGTTTTTTAATTCCTAGTTCTATCAATGGTTGTTCCTGTTTTGACAGTTTTTAATACTTCTTATTAACTTGACAATTCCCTGCAGCAAGCTGCAGGGT
>JAPLKN010000130.1 GCA_026388075.1 Elusimicrobiota bacterium | reverse complement strand
GGGGCATTTTTAGCAACACTTTTTAACCTTTATGCCCATTCTGAATTTATTTCAGAATCCAGTATTCCGACGATGACGAGATCCCGATCCGCCCAGGGCGGACGGGATAACAACACACGGAATTATGACACAGTATCCTTGTGTGTAGGCAGGTTTCTAACGGGGTTTACACTGGCATTCGTTTTGATATTTTTCCAATGCTATTTTTTCTTTGTCTTTAAAAAGGCTTAAGCGGCTGCCAAGTTCTTCCCAGTTTACCTTGTGAGCGTCAAATTCGGGCCCGTCAACACAGGCAAACTTTGTATGCCCGTCAATTGATACCCTGCAAGCCCCGCACATGCCGGTAGCATCAACCATTATAGGATTTAATGAAACAACGGTTTTGATATTTGCCGTTTTTGTCATATCTGAAATTGCCTTCATCATCGGGACCGGCCCGATAGCATATATAAGATCAATTTGAACCTTTTTTTCAATCAAATTAACAAGCACAGTTGAAACAAATCCTTTTTCACCGCTTGAACCGTCATCGGTTATTGTTAAAAATTTGTTTGAAGCTTCAGTAAGTTCTTTTTGTAGTATAAGCAGGTCTTTTGTGCGGGCGCCTAAAATCGTAATTACGTTGTTGCCGGCATTTTTGTAAGCCCTCGCAATTGGAAATATTTCGGCTGCGCCGACTCCGCCTGCTATACAAACCACGGTTCCGAGTTTTTGAATGTCAGTGGGATGGCCAAGCGGGCCTAAAACATCCTGAATAAAATCGCCCTCCTTTAAAGAAGCAAGCGCGTATGTTGTTTTTCCTACGCTTTGAAAAATTATATCAATTGTGCCTTCCTGGTTATTTTGCCCGGCAATAGTTAAAGGAATCCGTTCTCCTTTTTCATTTATGCGGATAACAACAAATTGCCCCGGCTGCGCTCTTTTGGCTATTTCCGGAGCAACAACCTTTATCAATGTTACATTTTCAGACAGAGTTTTTTTGTAAGTTATTTTATACATTTTACCCCGTTAGAATCAGTTAAACAATTGCTAATTTTCAGAACTGCGAAAAGCCATATTAATTGTCTTGTTATATTTCTAGTTTTTTCTTAACGTTACGCTGATTCTAACGGGGTAAATTAAAATTTAGGCAGGTGATTAAGGGCTTCCCGCACTTTATCAAAAGGATATTCAAAATCAACAAGTTTGCCTGCAAGGTAATTGTCATAAGCTGTCATATCAAAATGTCCGTGGCCGGACAAGTTAAAAAGTATTACCTTTTTTTCTCCGGCTTCTTTTGCTTTTTCGGCCTCATCTATCGCAGCTTTAATGGCATGCGCCGATTCCGGGGCAGGCAGTATCCCTTCGGTACGGGCGAACTTTATTGCGGCTTCAAAAACAGGATTTTGATGGTATGCAACAGCTTCAATTATTTTTTCGTTATAAAGCATGGAGACAATCGCTGCCATTCCGTGATAGCGAAGGCCGCCGGCATGGATTGGTTCCGGAACAAATGTATGGCCTAAAGTGTACATTTTGATTAGTGGAGTAAGCCCTGCCGTATCGCCGAAATCGTAAGCATAGGGCCCTTTGGTAAGGCTTGGGCACGCGTGAGGTTCAACCGCAACAGCCCTTAAGTTTTTCTTTTTTCCCTGCAATTTGTCCATAAGGAAAGGAAAAGCGATTCCGCCAAAATTTGAGCCGCCGCCGACGCAGGCTATAACTACGTCAGGATAATCTCCTGCCATTTCCATCTGCTTTTTTGCTTCAAGGCCTACGACAGATTGATGCAACAACACATGGTTTAAAACGCTTCCCAAAGAATATTTTGTATCGTTGTTGGAAACTGCGTCTTCAACTGCTTCCGATATAGCTATTCCGAGAGAGCCGCTTGAATCAGGGTTTTTTGCCAGTATTTCTCTTCCGGACTTAGTTTTGTCAGACGGGCTTGCAAAAACTTCTGCGCCGTATACCTGCATAAGAGATTTTCTGTAAGGTTTTTGATGGAAAGAAACTTTAACCATATATACTGTACATTTTAATCCGAAATAATTACAGGCCAACGATAAAGCTGAACCCCATTGGCCAGCCCCTGTCTCGGTTGCAAGGCGCTTAGTGCCTTCTTTTTTATTGTAGTAAGCCTGGGCAATCGCAGTATTAGTTTTATGGCTGCCTACAGGGCTTACCCCTTCGTATTTGTAATAAATTTTTGCAGGAGTATCCAAAGCTTTTTCAAGTCTTTTTGCCCTGTAAAGAGGCGCAGGCCTCCAAAGTTTATAAATGTCCCTTATTTCTTCCGGGATTTCTATCCATCGTTCCTGGCTGACTTCCTGCTTAATTAGTTCCATAGGAAAAATCGGCGCCAAGTCTTCAGGGCCGATTGGTTTTTTTGTTCCCGGATGAATAACCGGAGGCAGGGGTTTAGGCAAGTCGGCTTGTATGTTGTACCATTTTGCAGGGATATCTTTTTCGCTAAGCAAGATTTTGATTTGATCCATAGTTTACCTCTCTTTGGATAAACTGCGTTAAAAAGTTAGGAAAGTTAAAATGTGTAAAAGTTAATTACTTTTTCAAGCCTTCAACCTTCATAACTTTCTAAACTTTTATACTTTTATACGTCTTGTTAATTGTTGTCTCTTTCCAGCTCCTGGTTCCAGTACACATTATCTATAAAACGCTGCCAGGATGCGCGCATTTTGACAGGTGATTGAAATATAAGAGAAAGGTTTCCTCTCCATTTGGGCTTGGAAGGATTAACTAATAGCGCCATTCCTGCTTCAGGAGGGAGTTTGTTGGCTTTTTTAACATTGCAACTTATGCAAGAAGTAACCACATTTTCCCAGCAGGTTTTTCCGCCGCGGCTTCTGGGCACAACGTGCTCAAGATTCAGTTCCTGCGAAGTAAATTTTTTTCCGCAGTAACAGCAGCGGTATTTATAGTGTTCGTATAAATTTCTGCGTGTAAAGCGGACTTCCATCAAAGGAAGCTTATCGTATAGTTTCAAGGCGATAACTTCAGGAATCGCTATTTTAAAGCTAGGGGTATGAATAAACCCGGCCGGGTGGGAATCAATAGCGTTTGAAAGTTGCTGCCAATCTTCAAAAGAATAGGTATTATACTCCTGGTCAACAACGGAGGCATGCCCTATATATAAAAGGGTCAACGCTCTTTGCCAAGAAGTTATCTGGACAGCATAAAAATTGCGGTTTAATACTAAAACATCACTGCTCATAGGATTTTAGATTATATACGATTAGTGATTTTTTGTCAATCGGGGCATAAAGGTTAAAAAGTGTTGCTAAAAATGCCCCTAAACAGCTAAAAGATAGACGGAACACAATGTAAATGATAGCATGAAAGTTAAAAGGATTTAACTTTCATGAAAAAAACGCTGTCCGCGATGCGCAAGCAGTCATGTCAAGTTGTATGGCAAAACAATCTACAAAAAACAACGATTTAGCTGTTTGCAATGTGGCCGAACTTTTGTCTGGAAGTTACCACAAAACAAAGTGCGCAAAGAACAACATTGGTTTAAGCTTTGGGTTATTGAAGGATACAGCATAAGACAGTTAAGCCACATATCAGGGCATAGCCCATTTAAGCTTAAACGGATCAAGAACTATTGGCTATCAAAAGAACCGCCTGCTCTTTCACAAAGAATATACACAGGTATCAATTATCTGGTTTTTGATGGTACCTATTTTCATAAAGATGGCTGTTTGGCAATGTTTATGAATACAGTATCTAGGAAACCCGTATATGTTGCCTACATAGAGCGTGAAAACTATGAAAATGTTATACCGCTTGTTACTCAGCTGCGAGACAAAGGTGTTATTCCTATTGCTGTGACTACCGACGGGCATCCGCGTGTAATACGAGCTCTTCAAGAAGTATGGCCAAACACAGTTTTGCAGCGTTGCCTGTTCCATATACAGAATCAGGGGCTGATGTGGCTTAGAACATATCCAAAGACCGAAGCAGGCAAAGAATTGCGTAGTTTGTATGTGACTATTGCAAACATTCGCACACAGAATGAAATGTTTATTTTTCATTCATGCTACAACAATTGGCATGAAAAACATAAAACTTTTATTTGCTCTTTGCCAAGACATCTTGTTGCGTTCAAAGATCTTAAACGAGTTAGAAGGCTTCTTTTCGCAAATAAAGCATCAATATAGAAATCATCGCGGTCTTTCTGAAAGGCATAAAATTAGTTACTTAAAATGGTTTTGCTACTTCAAAACTGTCAAAAATAGCAACACTTTTTAACCTTTATGCCCATCCTGAACTTGGTTCAGGATCTCATTATCGTCGGGATGCTAGATTCTGAAATAAATTCAGAATGACATCAGGGATATATTTTAGCAATTATGACACAGTCTCGGGAGTCGGCGGGGTCTTAAATGAACCCACCCCCGTAGTTTTGTCCTAAAACTCCTTTATTTTTACGGACAAAACTAAACACGGGGGTTCATCTTCGCATTTCCGCCCCAGGCGAGACTTCGCCAATTGGCGAGCATCTCTTAAAAGAAGTTAGGAGTTTTCCCTGCCCGCCGGCAGGCGCGGTGCGAATCCGAATAAACCTTTTATCCCAAAATAAAAAAACCAACTTTAAATAAAAAAGTCGGATTTTTTCACGAATAGATTATTTACCCCGTTAGAGAAAGCCCCAGACTCCTGTCTGGGATATAAGTCTGAAATTTCATATGGCGGTGGAATGCCGCCATCTTTATTCCGAAGCGCCCGTTGCCCGCCCGCCGGCGAGGCAGGTCTCTAACGGGGTTTACTTACAGAATTTTGTATTTCTTTAAATGCCACAGAAGAATTTTTGGATGAAAATATTGAATTCCCTGCAACTAAAATATTTGCGCCTGAATTTTTTGCAATTTTTGCAGTTTCTTTGTTTACTCCCCCGTCAATTTCTATACTGCACCTAAGTTTATTTTTATCAATTAATTCTTTTAATTTTTTCACCTTCGGCATCATTCGGCTCATAAATTTCTGGCCGCCGAATCCCGGCTCTACAGTCATTACCAAAATGAGATCTAGTAAGGGCAGTAAATTCTTAATTTTTGCCATATTGGTTTTTGGCTTAATTGAAATACCGACTTTAAGCCCGCTTTTTTTCATTGCCCTGATCAAATTTAACTTATTGCATTTTACTTCCGAGTGAAATGTTATAAGATCCGCGCCCGCTTTAAGAAATTCTCGCCAATATTTTTCCGGCTTTTCTATCATAAGGTGGACATCAAAAAAAAGTTTTGTTTTTTTTCTTATATCCTTGATTACATCGGGCCCTATGGTAATATTTGGAACAAAATGGCCGTCCATAACATCTATATGAAGCCACTTTGCGCCGGCTTTTTCAATAATACTGATATCTTTCAAAAGATTTGAAAAATCGGCTGAAAGAATTGACGGCGCAATAATAGTATTATTTTTATTTATCATTAAATTTTGAATCATCTATTTAGTTTGCCAAGCTTATTGGCAAACTATTCAGGAACTCCCACAATTTTAACGTTTATCTGCCGAATATTTGTAACATCCGTATCAGGTTCAGGACTTTGTTCCAATATCGCGCCTGTCACTGAATTTGAAACATTTTCTTTGGTCACATTTACATCTATGTTGTTATTGTCAGCCCAGGTGCTGACATCATTAATGTTTTTCCCGATAAACTTAGGCATAAGCTTAACATTTGGAGGAGGGGGCCCTAAAGAAACCACAATATTTACCATAGTGTCTTTTGCCATCAAGGTCCCTTTCGGCGGATCTTGGGCTATTACATAATCTTTATCGTAAACAACCGAATAAGATGAAGATTCTTCGCCTAAAACCAAACCATAAGAACGTATGGTCAACGCTGCTGATCTAGATTTCTGTCCGATAAGAGAAGGGACAAATGAAAATTCACCGCCTTGGCTGATAACTACTCTTACAGTTTTACCTTCCTTTACGCGCATACCCGAAAGAGGATTTTGCCGCAACACAACTCCGGCAGGAAGACTTTTATTGTACTCTTCAGATTCTTTTCTTAAAGCAAGCCCCTGGCTTGAAAGTATGGTCAATGACTCGTATACTGATTTTCCCTGAATGTCCGGGACCACCAATTCCTTTCTTGAATGGATAAGCATGGCTATTCCCAAATTAAAAATAATGTAGCATACCCCAAGAATAATTACTCCGATTACTATGAACTGAGTATTTATATGTCTATTTCCCATTTTATCTCTTATTTAGCCAAGGCATCATTTCTCTTAGCCTTTTTCCCACTTTTTCAACCTGCGACTCGGAGATTTCTTTCTTAGCTTGATTGAAAAACGGCTTTCCCGCCTCATTTTCCTTGATCCAGGTCCTTGCGAATTTCCCTGAACGGATTTCTTTCAGAACTTTTTGCATTGTTTTCCTTGTCCGTTCATTTATTATTTTTTTGCCGACTACATATTCGCCGTATTCCGCTGTATCGGAAATAGAATAATTCATCCCTGCGATGCCGCCCTCATAAATTAGGTCAACTATTAATTTCATTTCATGCAGGCACTCAAAGTAAGCTATCTCCGGCTGATACCCTGCCTCAACCAAAGTTTCAAAACCTGCCCGCATAAGCTCAACTAAACCGCCGCACAATACCGCCTGCTCGCCGAAAAGGTCTGTTTCGGTCTCTTCGGAAAATGTAGTTTCAATAACCCCCGCTCTTGTTCCTCCAATTCCTTTTGAATAAGCTAAAGCAAGCTGTTTTGCATTTCCGGTTGCGTCTTGCTCTACCGCGATAAGGTTTGGAACGCCTTTTCCTTCTTCGTACTGCCTTCTTACCAAATGGCCCGGCCCTTTAGGCGCGATCATTACGACATTTATTTTTTTAGGAGGCTTGATCTGTTTAAATCTTATATTAAAACCGTGAGAAAAACTTAAGGTCGCACCTTTTTTTAAGTTAGGCTTTATTTCTGTTTCCCAGACCTTTTTTTGAGTTTGATCCGGAACAAGTATCTGTATCCAATCTGCATCTTTTGTCGCTTCAGCTGCAGTTACTGGCTGCCAGCCGTGCTCTAAGGCTTTTTTGAAGTTGTCAGTTCCCTGCATTTCAGCAACAACAACATTGAGGCCTGAATCTTTTAAATTTAGCGCCTGGGCGTGCCCCTGGCTTCCGTATCCGATAACTGCAATTTTTTTGCCTCTTAGCAACTCCAAATCCGCATCCTTGTCGTAATACATTTTTGCTTCTGCCATTTTACTCTCCTTTTTTTAGCGTATTGCTATACGCTGTCTTTAATGCCGCATGCCATCGCAATTATTCCCGTCCGGCACATTTCTTTTAATCCAAAAGGTTTTAACATATTTATTATGCTTTGAATTTTTTGCTCATCTCCCGATATTTCCACAATAATAGAATCGGTAGCAACATCGGATATTTTTGCCTGAAACATTTCCGCAATCCTCACAATTTCCGGACGGTTAGCCTTATTCACATTTACTTTTATCAAGGCGATACCGCTTTCAATGTGCTGTATCCCCTTAAAATCGTTAACCTTGATTACGTCAATCAACTTGTTAAGCTGTTTTTCAACCTGCTCCAGTGTCCTGTCATCACCGCTGACAACAATTGTCATACGGGAAATTAAAGGATCTTCCGTTTCTCCGACTGCCAGCGAATCTATATTAAATCCTCTCGCAGCAAATAGCGTAGCTATCCGCGCAAGAACACCGAATTTATTTTCAACTAATACTGAAATTGTATGCCTCATTTTTCCTCCCCGAACAACAGGTTTAGACAAAAATAGGTTAAGGTTAAGAAAGACTAAGTTTTTCTAACCCTTAATCTTAACCTCAGCCTGCTGTTTACGCATAACACGTAATAATTTCATCCAGAGCGTGACCCGTAGGAACCATCGGAAGCACGTTTTCTTCCTGTTCAACCATAAATTCCATGACAACAGGCTGGTTGATTTTTAAAGCCTTTTTCAACGTCGGCACAACATCTTTTTTATTGCTAACCCGTAAACCAACAGCTCCGTAAGCTTCCGCAACTTTAACAAAATCCGGAGTATAACATGGACTTTTCCCATGTTTCTTTGCGCCTTTTTGAGCCGAGCATAATGAGCCTACAGTCAAGCGTGAAGCAGAATAACGTTTACCATAAAACATTTCCTGCCATTGCCTGACCATTCCGAGATACCCGTTGTTTATAATGGCCACCTTAATGTTTATTTTATTTAAAACAGCTGTTGCAAGTTCCTGAATATTCATCTGAAAAGAACCGTCACCGGCGATAACTATTACATCCATGTTAGGATTAGCAACCTTGGCGCCTATCCCGGCAGGAAAACCAAAACCCATCGTGCCGAGCCCTCCGGAACTCAAGAAATGTCTCGGCCCCTTAGGTTCATAGTACTGGGCAGCCCACATCTGATGCTGTCCGACCTCAGTAACAACTATGGCTTTGCCTTGGGTAACTTCAGAAATTTTTTCAATAACAAATTGAGGCCTTAGATGATTATCATTTTTATAAGTCAAAGGATTATCTTTTTCCCATTTCTCAATTTTTTTTAGCCAGTCTTCGTGCGTGTTTTCTTTGATCAATTTATTCAGTTCAGTTAAGACAATTTTTGCGTCCCCCACAACAGGAATGTCCGCGGGAACGCTTTTGGATATAGATGTCGGATCAATATCTATGTGAATGACCTTCGCATTGGGAGCAAAGGCTGACAATTTTCCGGTGCATCTATCGTCAAAACGCGCCCCAATTGCGATTATAAGGTCGGATTTCTGTATGGCATGGTTTGCCTGATAAAGGCCGTGCATTCCAAGCATTCCAAGATATAACGGCGAATCAACCGGATAAGCGCCTAGCCCCAGCAAAGTCGCGGTAACAGGTATTTCCGCCCTTTTAGATAGTTCAAGAATTTCTGCGGAAGCCCCGGAACTTGTTACTCCGCCTCCGACGTATAATACCGGCTGTTTGCTTGAATTAATCAGTTCTGCGGCTTTTTTTATTTGGCCGGGATGCCCCTGATACTTAGGTTTATAAGAACGTATCTCAATTTTTTCCGGCCAAATAAATTCGGTCGTAGCCCGCTGGACATCCACGGGAACATCTATTAAAACGGGGCCGGTTCTGCCCGTTGAAGCTATATAGAAAGCTTCTCTTACGGTTTGCGCAAGCTCCTTGACGTCTCTAACCAGATAATTGTGTTTAGTAACCGGCCTGGTTATTCCCGTGATATCCGCTTCCTGAAACGCATCGTTGCCAATTGAAGTAGTTAAAACTTGAGCGGTGATTGCAACTATCGGAACAGAATCCATATGTGCTGTTGCAAGCCCAGTTACAAGATTTGTCGCGCCGGGGCCAGAAGTCGCTATGCAAACGCCGACTTTTCCAGTAGAACGTGAATATCCGTCTGCCATATGCGCGGCACCCTGCTCGTGGCGGGTTAAAATAAATTTTAGTTTTGAACCATAAATTTTATCAAATAGGGGGAGAGCAACGCCTCCGGGAATACCGAAAGCCACTTCAACTTTTTCCCTTAACAAACATTCAACAAGTATTTCCGCACCTGTTTTAATCACATATTCCTCCGCAAATTCTTATTCCTCTTATTCATTCCTTTACGTACAGTTAGATGTTTTTATCTTTCAAGGCGTATAGCGCATAGCGTTTAGCGGATAGTAAAAAATCTTTGTTTTTCTATACGCTATTTCCTATCCGCTATACGCTATTTAAGGATCGCTCCTTCTTCCGCCGAGCTGACCAACCTTGCATATCTTGAAAGATATCCTTTTTTAAACTTGTTTGCCGGAGCATTCCATTTTGCAAGCCTGACATTTATATCTGTCTCGGTTAATCTTACGTTCAATTTCCGTTTAGGTATATCAATCATTATAACATCTCCGTCTTTCAACGCCGCTATCGGCCCGCCTACGCCGGCTTCAGGGGAAATATGCCCGATACAAGGGCCTCTTGTCCCTCCGGAAAATCTCCCGTCAGTCAATAGCGCGACTGAATCCGACAACCCCATCCCTTCAAGAGCGCTGGTTGGGCCGAGCATCTCTCTCATTCCCGGCCCGCCTTTTGGCCCTTCATAACGTATAACGATAACATCGCCTTTCTTAATTTTTTTTGAAAGAATGGCGCTCATCGCTTCTTCTTCCGAATTAAAAACTCTTGCGTTTCCCGAAAAAACCTTCATCTTTTCTGATACAGCGGACTGTTTTACTACGCAGCCGCCCGGCGCAATGTTTCCTCTTAAAATAGCTATACCGCCTTCTTTATGATAAGGATTTTTCATGCGAATAACTTCCTTGTCTAATACTTCGCTTTCTTTTGCTATCTCTAAAATATTTTTCCCGTTTACAGTGTTAGAAGTCACAAGCTTATTTTTTAGGGCCGAAAGGACAGCTGGTATACCTCCGGCATTTTCAAGATCTTCCATATAGTGGTCACCTGCCGGCTCCAGACAAGTAATATGAGGCACTGTTTTTGATATCTGGTCAAAAAGTTCAAGAGGCAATTTTATTCCTGCCTCGTGTGCGATAGCCGGGAGATGAAGAACCGTATTGCTGGATCCGCCCAGAGCCATATCCACAACAATAGCGTTCTTGAACGCATTTGGGGTCATAATTGAACGGGGAGTAACATTGCTTTTTATAAGTTCAACTATTCTTAATCCCGATTCATAAGCAATGCGCCTTTTCTTGCTGGATACCGCAAGAGCTGTTCCGCATCCCATTAAAGACATCCCAAGCGTTTCAGTAAGACAAGCCATAGTGTTTGCTGTATAAAGTCCCTGGCAGGAACCAGCTCCGGGGCAGGATGCCATTTCAAGTTTTTCAAGCTCGTTTTCGTCTATTTTTCCGCTTTGAAAAAGGCCTACGGCTTCAAAAGTATCCCTTACTAAAGATCTCCTTTTACCGTTATAAAATCCTGTCATCATGGGGCCTGCAGTAACAACAATTGAAGGAATATTTGTCCGCGCCGCGGCCATAAGCATGCCGGGCGTGATTTTATCGCAGTTTGTCAAAAGAATCAGCCCGTCAAGTTTATGCGCTGATGCAATAGATTCAACTATATCAGCTACCAACTCTCGGGAAGGAAGAGAATAATGCATTCCGGAGTGGCCCATAGCTATTCCGTCGCATATTGCAGGAACACCGAAAATAAAAGGCACTCCGCCTCCGGCTGCAATACCTCGTTCAGCAAACCTTTCTAAATCGCGCATTCCGATATGTCCCGGAACAAGATCAGTAAAAGATGAGGCTATCCCTATAAAAGGTTTTCCCATATCTTTTTTACTTATGCCGGTTGCATATATTAGACAGCGGTTCGGCGCCCTTACTGCCCCTTTTTTGATGTCATTACTTCGCATATTTCCTCCACATTAATTGCAGGTTGAGAATGAGACAGGTTGAGGTTGAGTTAAAAACTTTTTTTGTCCCTACTTAACCTTGACCTGTCTTACTCTTAACCTGCTGCTTAAGGTCTTTTGTCAATTTATATTCAATAGCATCCACCAAAGCCTGCCAGGATGCTTCAATGATATTTTCCGAAACTCCTACCGTACCCCAGGAAGAAGAGTGGTCTTTTGACTCAATTAAGACCCTTACCTTTGCGGCCGTGCCTGCTCCCGCATTTATTACTCTAACTTTAAAATCCGTAAGAGAAATTTCTTTGATCTGCGGATAAAATTTTTGAAGGGCTTTACGTAAAGCGTTATCCAATGCGTTTACAGGGCCGTCACCTTCGGCAACGGTATGTTCTTCTTTGCCTCCAACTTTCAATTTAATCGAAGCTTCAGTAATTATTTTCCCTTTTGAATCTTTCTCAATGCTTAATTTAAAACTTTCTAGTTCAAAAAAAGGCTCGTATTTTCCCAAAGCTTTATTCGTCAATAAAGAGAATGAACCGTCAGCATCTTCAAATTGGTAACCTTCGTGTTCCAATTTCTTGACTGTATTGATAATTTTTGACATCGCTTCGGGATGCTTTTCAACATCAACATATAAAACATCGGCTTTTGACGACACATTGCTTTTCCCTGAAAGTTCGCTGATCAATATGCGCCTTTCATTGCCCACCTGTTCAGGACTTATATGCTCGTATGTTCTTGATTCCCTCGTTACGGCAGACACATGAATTCCCGCCTTGTGCGCAAAAGCGTTCAATCCCACATAAGGCTGGTTATCCGAGGGAATAATATTTGCTATTTCGTAAACATAACGGGAAAGTTCGGTCAGTTTTTTAAGATTTGCTTCGCTAACGCAACTGTATCCGAACCTTAGCTGTAACGCTGGAATAATCGAACAAAGATTAGCGTTACCGCATCTTTCGCCAAGGCCGTTGATTGTACCCTGCACCAAACTACATCCTTCCTGAACCGCGACAATAGAATTTCCGGCCGCGCAGTCAGAATCATTGTGCGTATGGATACCTAAAGGAATCTCAGGAATTTCTTTCCTAACATATTCAACTATCTTTTGGACTTCAAACGGCGTCATTCCTCCGTTGGTTTCGCACAAAGTCAGATTAATCGCGCCCGCTTTTTGAGCAGCCTTTAAAGTAGAAATCGCATACTCCTTATTATTTTTAAATCCGTCAAAAAAATGTTCCGCGTCATAAATGACTTCAAGCCCTTTTGACCTCAAAAAAGAAATACTTTCTGAAATCATTTTCAAATTTTCTTCAAAAGACGTCCTGATAGCGTGCACCACATGCAAATCCCACGATTTACCAAAAATACACGCAACTTTTACTCCCGTATCTAAAATAGAAAGAAGATTTTTGTCATTATGCGCTTTAGTATCTTTATGGCGCGTTGAACCGAACGCAGTAAGGACGGAATTTTTGAATTTTATATTTCTTGCTTCTTTAAAGAAAAGTTCGGATTTTGGATTTGATCCGGGCCAGCCTCCCTCAATATAGGTTATCCCGAAATTATCCAGCGCTTTGGCGATTTTTATCTCGTCCTGAACGGAAAAAGAAACACCTGCCCCTTGGGCCCCGTCACGCAAGGTTGTGTCGTATAACAATATCTTTTTCATAAAGCTTAATCCTTGGCTTTTTTAAAAGCCAAATTTTATTTATAACCAGTTTTTCTTGCGAGCTACTGGTCGTTATATTTATTTCCTCTTGTCTAATTCAAACGCTTTATGCAACGCATTTACTGCCTTATTTAACTCGTCAACATTTATTGCGCAGGAAATTTTTATTTCGCTGGTAGAAATCATCTGGATATTAATTTTTTCTTTTGCCAGCGTATCAAACATTTTTGCCGCAACACCCGGATGACTTTTCATTCCGACACCGACAATGGATATTTTTGCAATTTTATCGTCATATATAACCTGTTTAGCATTTAACTCTTTTTGAACGCCTTCTAAGATTCCCGAGGTTTTTCCTAAATCAGCATGGCTAACTGTAAACGAAATATCATTAAGCCCGTCTTGAGATGCAGACTGAATAATCATATCAACATTTATGCTGCCTTTTGCAAGCTCGCTGAATATTTTCGCGGCTATTCCGGGCCGGTCAGGAACGTCTACAATAGAAAATTTTACCTGATTTTTATCAAACGCTATTGCCGATACAACTACGTCTTCCATATTTTTCCTCCATTTCCTAACCTTTTCTTCGGCTGAAATTATCGTGCCTTCGTTTTCCGAAAATGTTGAACGGACATGTATGTCAACCCCGAATTTTTTCCCGACTTCAATTGAGCGCCCCTGCATAACCTGAGCGCCCGAACCCGCCATTTCAAGCATTTCGTCATATGAAATACGGCCAATTTTCTGAGCTTCTTTTATCATCCTTGGATCAGTTGTGTAAACGCCTTCAACATCGGTATATATTTCACAGGAATCTGCTTTAAGCGCTGCGGCAAGAGCTACGGCCGTAAGGTCCGATCCGCCGCGTCCGAAAGTTGTGATATCTTTGTTTGGATTTAATCCCTGAAACCCTGCCACAATAACAATTCGGTCGCGAGAAAGCTCCTTTTTAATTTTTGTGGGAACGATTCCTGTAATGCGGGCCCTAGTATGCGAAAGATCGGCAAAAATGCCGGCCTGCGGGCCGGTTAAAGAAATTGAGTTTTCGCCAAGACTTTTTATTGCCATTGAAAGAAGCGCTATGGAGACCTGTTCGCCGGTTGAAAGAAGCATATCCATTTCGCGCTCATCGGGCGTATCGGTTATTTTTTTACTCATCGCTATCAAATCATCAGTCATGTCTCCGGGCGCAGAAACAACAGCCACAACCTTATTTCCTTTTTGCTTTTTTTCTATTACCCGTTTTGCCACGCGTTTTACTTTTTCTGCGTCGGCAACCGAAGAACCGCCGAATTTCATTATAACTAGCGCCATATTTTCGCCCCTTCCTTATCGAAATCCAAAATAAAATATTTGCTCTTTACCTTATATTTTTTCCATACTTTTTCAATACTTCTGCCGATTTTAGCGCCTGATTTATTATCGCACAATGCGATTATAGAAGGCCCCGATCCTGAAAGGGCTGCCCCGTAGGCGCCGGCATTTATCGCCGTTTCAAATATTTTTTTCATTCCCGGAATAAAACGTGCCCGGTAAGGCTGATGAATTTTGTCTTCCATCGCGGTAGACAGCATTTCAAAGCTTCCGTTCTGTAACGCAGAAACTAAAAGAGAAAGCCTTTCACAATTAAAAACCGCCTGTGAAAGAGAAACTTTTTTCGGCAAAACCTTCCTGGATTTCTCGGTGGGAAGCTGGAAATCGGGACTGGAAACGACAGCTTTCAGTTTCGGTGTTTTGAGTTTTAAATATTTAATATTCCCGCCGTTTAAAACCGAGATGCAAAATCCGCCCAAAAGAGCTGAAACAATATTGTCCGAATGGCCTTCAAAACCTACCCCTAAAGAAATTATCTCGTCTTTATTGAGCTTTCTTCCGATAATTTCATTCGCTGCCAAAATACCGCTCAAGTGCGCTGCCGCGCTGGAACCCATTCCCGAACCTATGGGAATATTATTTTTCATTTTTATTTTGAATTGTCCGAACTTATAATGCGAATTCCTTTTTTTCTTTGACCGTGTATTAAAAACTGCTTTCATTGCCTTCCAGACAATATTTTTTTCATCTTTTGGAAGAAATTCTTTCCCTTCTCCGGAAATTTCTATTAAATTTGGTTTCCCTTTTTTCCCTTTATAAGGATATTCAACTTCTAATTCGTTATATAGTTTTAGAGCAACGCCCAAAACATCAAATCCTGGCCCGAGATTCGCCGAAGTTGCCGGAACTCTTACTCTAACTCTCATCAGTCAATCCTTTTACTAAATTTACTAATAGCTATTTAGCTCTCTGCGACTTCTAAAGCGTATAGTAAAAGAATTTCTTGGTTTTTCTATACGCTAAACGCTATCCGCTATCCGCTAATAAATTAGTCCTTCATCGCGCAAAACTGGCCGCACATAGCGCATTCATCGTCGGAATTTGGAAGCATTTTTGCTCTTTCGTTTCTGAATTTTTCAGGATCAAGAGAAAGCCGTTCCTGATTTCGCCAGTGTCTGTCCTTGCGCCATTTTGAAAACTCTAAATCAAGTTCTTTTGCCCCGGGGACATTTTTAACGATATCCGCCGCGTGAGCGGCAATTTTACTTGCGATAACTCCCATATATACATCGTCAACATCCGGAAGTCTTAAATGTTCCGCGGGAGTAACATAACATAAGAAATCAACGCCATATGAGGCCGCTATAGCTCCGCCTATAGCAGAAGTTATGTGGTCAAATCCTGCCGCAATATCAGTAACAAGCGGCCCGAGAAAATATAAGGGCGCGTTGTAACCGTATTTTTTGCCAAGCTCTACATTTTGCTGTATTTTGTTTAAAGGAACGTGTCCGGGCCCTTCAATTATAGCCTGTACACCGTTTTTTCTTGCTTCAAGAACAAGTTCTCCAAGTATTTTAAGTTCAGCAATCTGAGCATCGTCCGTAGCATCACAAATACTTCCCGGCCTTAAACCGTCGCCGAGACTTAAAGTAACATTATATTTTTTTGCTATATCTATCAGCCGGTCATAATTTTCAAATAAAGGATTTTCTTTGCCGTTTGCCTTTATCCACTTTACAAGAAAAGAGCCGCCCCGCGATACCACACCGGTCACTCGTTTTTGGCGTTCTAAAATCTCAACTGACTTTTTAGTTATTCCGCAGTGGACCGTCATAAAGTCCACACCGTCTTCGGCCTGCTTTTCTATAATGTCAAAGAGGAGGCCGGGGTCCATCTTTGCTATTTTGTTTCCTTTGCTTACTGTTTCGCAGGCTGCCTGATATATCGGAACCGTACCAACGCAGACCGGGCACTCATCAAGTATTATTTTTCTTATTTTATCTATGTCACCGCCCGTTGAAAGATCCATTATTGCGTCTGCGCCGAACTTAACGGCAATCTTTAGTTTTTTTATCTCTTCTTTTATTGAAACCCGAACAGGAGAAGTCCCGATATTCGCGTTTACCTTGGTTCTTAAGCCTTTGCCTATGCCGATGATTTTTTTTAAAGAGCGGTTATTGTTTTTCGGAATTACTATAGTGCCGTCTTCAAGCCCTGAAACAATAAAATCAGTTTTAACTTTTTCATCCAAGGCTACTTCTGCGATATCTTCCGTTGATAAATCTATTTTTGATATATCAGATATTTTCATGGCTATTTTTCCCGTTTCAAAAAACCTGTTTTTGCCATTTCCCTTTCGGTTTCAGCAATTTTTGTTTTAAGCTCTTTAGCTGCGGAAATAATATCTTTTGATCCGCAGACTGAACGTATTACAGAAACGCCGTCAGCGCCGGCTTTAATAACTTCTGAGACATTATCCTTTGTTATCCCGCCTATTGCTATTACAGGAACTTTAACTCTTTTTTTAATTAAGCCAATGATATCAAGCCCTAAAGCTTTCCTTTCGGCTTTTATCGGTGTTTCAAAAATTGGATTAAGACCAATATAGCTCGCCCCTTCTCTTTCTGCTGCTATAGATTCTCCCAATGCTGAAACAGAGACTCCGACAATTTTTGCCGAACCAAGAATCTGTCTTGCCCATTTGACCGGTATGTCGTTTTGTCCAAGATGAACACCGTCTGCGTCAAGGGCAAGAGCAAGGTCAGGCCTGTTGTTTAATATGAAAAGAACTTTTTTTTCGCCGCAAATCTTTTTAAGCCGTTCCCCTATTTCAAGGATTTTTGTGTCGGAAAGCTCGTCATCGCGAAACTGAATCGCGTCCGCGCCGCCGCGGCAAGCCTGTCCGACCTGTTCTTCGTAACTTAAATCCTGTCTTTTGCAGGTAATACAATAAAGCTTAAGCTTTAGCATTTAAATTCAAAACCTTTTTTTCTAACAAATAAACAGAAAATCTTGCGCTTTTAAATCCCGGCCCGGCTGACGGATAAATTAAACGGCTGTATTCTTCAAGCACCCTCAAAGATTCTTCAACCCTTTTAAAATTTGCAATCAATATTGCTTCAAGGTTTTTTCTTTTGCCTTCTTTAATTTTTCTTCCGGGATCAGCTTTGGAATTTCTTTCACCGACCAGTTCCGGATATATTTTTCTGGTCAGTTTATCAATTTTATGGCGCAAACTGCGAATATTTTTATAAAGCTTTTGTTTGTCAAAGATAAACCTTGCCGTATCTTCTATTACCCGCAGACCTTCTTTTGCCCTATTTAAATTCGCATCAAAAAGCCTGTATGCTTTTTTATCTGATAATAAATCAAAATTTGTTGTGTAATTTTTCTTAACCATTCAGAATTTTTTGTCTCTAATTAGTTTTTATATCCCCTTTGGGCTGCCAATGAGCAAGATTTTTTTCGGAAGCAGTCGGCGAGGACTGTTTGAGTCCATCATGGCGAAGCCGAAGGACGAGTTCCGCAGCCGCCGAAAAAATATCGAGCGAATAGCCCTCGGGGTGCCCTTTCTTTTGTTACTTTTCTTTGGGCACGCAAAGAAAAGTTAAAATACTTTTATCAGAGCACAGCTTATTTTCCATATGCTTGAACTATTTTTTTGATAAGAGAGGTTGTTGAATATCCTTCTACGAACGGAAAACGGACCACTTTTTCCACAAGGTTTCTTCCCACAATTTCGTTAAGACGATAGTCTCCGCCCTTAACAAGAATATTCGGCTTAAGCTCTTTTATCAGTTCAAACGGAGTATCTTCGTTAAAAAATGTTATATAGTCTATGCTTTCAAGTTCGGATAAAACCCTTGCTCTTGAACGTTCATCAACCAGCGGGCGTTTCGGCCCTTTTAACCTTTTTGCGGATTCATCCGTATTTAACCCCAACACCAAAATATCGCCGCAAGATTTGGCTTTTTTAAAAAGCAAAATATGCCCCAAATGCAAAAGATCAAAACATCCGTTTGTAAATACTATTTTTTTGCTTTGTTTTTTTAAACGCTTGATGATGTTTTGGAGAGCTTTTCTGGTTTGTATTTTTCTATTAGAGCTATTTTTCAGCAAAAAGGGCATCCTCCACAAGCTTACATAATACGTGAATAACCAATATATGGCATTCCTGAATTCTTCCGGTTACTGTTGACGGGGCGCAAAAACATACGTCTGCCTTGTTTTTCAATTTTCCGCCTTTTATTCCGGTTAAACCCATTGTTCTGGTTTTCTTCTCTTTAGCAACATCTAACGCCTTCAATACGTTTGGCGAGTTTCCCGAAGTTGAAATTCCTATCACCAAATCTCCTTCCTCAGCCAAACCTTCAACCTGACGGCTGAAAACATCTTCAAAACTGTAATCGTTTCCTATAGCAGTTAAAGAGGAAGTATTTGTAGTCAACGCTAAGGCGGGAAGAGATCTGCGGTTTTTCTCAAACCTGCAAACAAGTTCCGCCGCAAAATGCTGGGCATCCGCTGCCGAACCGCCGTTACCAAAAACAATGACCTTTTTTCCGCAAGAATATGTGTCAATGATTATTTGCGCCATTTCTTCAATTACCGCCAAATAGCCGTTGTTAAGAAGTTTTTCGTTTGTGGAAACATTTTCATTTATTATTTTTTTTATTTCGTCTTTCATTTGAATCTCCGTGTATTTTATTTTCAGGTTCCTAAAATATATTTCGGCAAAAAGTTGGTTGCAAATTCCCCGCTTTGGAAATATTCGTTTGCAAGAATCTTCTGATGAATCGGGACCGTTGTCTTTATCCCCTCTATTATAGTTTCCCTTAAAGCTCTCCTCATACGGGCGATAGCCTCTTTCCTGTCTCTGCCTGAAGCTATAAGTTTTGCTATAAGGCTGTCGTAGAACGGCGGAATTGTATATCCGGAATAAACGTGAGTATCAACCCTTATTCCCGGCCCGCCGGACATCACCACATGGTTTATTTTTCCCGGGCAGGGCATAAAATCTTTGTCAGGATCTTCGGCGTTTATCCTGCATTCAATTGCATGTCCTCGTGTAGGAATATCTGAAGAATTAAATCCAATTTCTTCACCCGCAGCAAGACGGATCTGCTCTTTTACGAGATCCAGCCCCGTAACAACCTCGGTAACGCAGTGTTCAACCTGAATTCTTGTGTTCATTTCCATAAAATAAAAGTGGCCTTTTTTGTCTACGAGAAATTCTACGGTTCCTACGGTATAGTAATTTACAGCTTCAGCCGCGTGACGCGCCGCGCGTCCCATCTTTTGCCTTAAAGATTCATCTAGAAACGGCGACGGGCTTTCTTCCAGAAGCTTTTGGTGGCGCCTTTGTATTGAGCAGTCGCGTTCCGGAAGATATACTACTTTACCTTTTTTATCTCCCATAATCTGAAACTCTATATGGCGAGGTTCTTCAATATATTTTTCTATGTAAACTGAATCGTTAGCAAACGCCGCTTTAGCTTCAGCTTTCGCCATAATTATGGCATTTATTAATGCCTCTTCCGAAACTACTACCCTCATTCCTTTTCCGCCGCCTCCGGCGGTAGCTTTGACTATCAACGGATAACCAATTTTTTTTGCCAGTTTAAAAAGATTGGGATCATCAGCTAAAACCGGGCCGTTTGAACCGGGAATAATAGGAACCCCTGCTTTCCGCATCAGTTCAAGCGCTGCAATTTTATCCCCCATTTTTTCAATTGATTCCTTGCTCGGGCCAATAAACTTTATTCCGCAGGATTCGCACACGTCGGCAAAATACGTGTTTTCAGCCAAAAAACCATACCCGGGATGAATAGCGTCGGCACCGGATATTTCGGCTGCTGAAATTATGCTTGGAATATTAAGATAACTTTCAGATGCTGCTGCCGGCCCTATGCAAATTGATTCGTCAGCCATTCTAACGTGAAGGCATTCTTTATCCACTTCTGAATGGACCGCAACTGTTTTTATTTCAAGTTCTCTGCAGGCGCGAATTACCCTTAAAGCTATTTCGCCCCTGTTTGCAATTAAGATTTTTTTAAACATTTTTTGGCTCCTTCTCAACAGCAGATACAGAATAAGACAGGTTGAGGTTGAGAAAAAAGTAAAGCTGTTTTAAAGCCTTCCTTAACCTGAACCTGGTTCATTCTAAACCTGTTGTTCTCAATCTCAACCTGTAACATTCTTAACCTGCCTCATTATTTTGAGTTATTATTCCGGTTTGAACCATTTTTTTCAACGCTTGTATCAACTAAAAAAAGCTCCTGCCCGTATTCCACCGACTGCCCATTTTTTACTGAAACCTTTACTATTTTACCTTTAAGATTTGATGTTACATCTTTAATAATTTTCATTGTTTCGATTATCCCGATTTTTTGTCCAGGCACTATATTTTCACCATCCACAACAAATGGAGGATGGTCTTGGGACGGGGAATGAAAGAAAGTCCCGACCATAGGAGCTTTAATGGCTTTAAGCTTTGTTTCTTCCGGAACATTTTTTTTTGCCGGAGCTGAACTTTGAGGCGTTTCCGTCACCGCGACATCGCTCTTTTTAAAAAAAATCTTTTTTTCGCCCGATTCAAGGCGCAGTTCCTCAATATCAGTGTTTTTCAAGTTTTCCAAAAATTCTTTTAATTCTTGCGCATTCATAATTTACCTCTTTGCTAATTTGTTCAATTTAATGCTGTATTTGTCTTCTAGCCCCATTGAGCCGTTTATGAGTTTGAGCATTTTTCGGGAATTAATCTTTGCAGTGTTTGAGCCCGCCGCGCATCAGGCGAGGCGAGTTTGCAAAGATTCCGAAAAATGCGAAACGAATGGCTCACGGGGTGCATTTCTTTTGAATACTTTTCTTTGAGCAAGTAAAGAAAAGTATTCCGGGGTGTAGTCCCTCGACTGCGCTCGGGATGTTGAGCTTGTCGAAACAGGGCAGGATAGCCCCCCAAATATTTTACGCCACTCTTTCTATATATTCGCCTGTTCTGGTATCAACTCTTACCTTATCCCCTTCCTTTACAAAAAGAGGGACCTGAATTTCTACGCCCGTTTCCAGTGTTGCCGGTTTCATCATATTTGAAACCGAATCCCCTTTTATGCCCGGCACGGTAGCCACTACTTTCAGCTCAACTGATATCGGAAGCTCTATCCCGACAAATTCGCCGTCAAGATAAGTAGCTTCTACTTCCAAATTTTCTGTAAGATATTTTGCGCTTTCACCAAGTTTTTCTTTTGGGAAGCTTATCTGCTCATATGTTTTCATGTCCATAAAGCAATAATTTTCTCCGGCAATATAAAGAAATTGCTTTTTTTGCTTTTCTACATCTACCGTATCAAATTTCTCGCCTGATTTAAATGTCCTTTCTGTAATGCCGCCCCGGCGAAGATGCTTTAGCTTAACCCGCATTACCGCACCGCCTTTTCCGGGCTTGTGCTGTTGAAACCATAAAATTTGATAAGGCTCCCCGTCTACTAAAATATTTACTCCGTTTTTAAAATCTGATGTGAAAATCATATATAGTTGCCTGTGATCAGCCACCAGTTACCAGTTTTCAATTTTTTTGTAGTTACTGGTTGCTGGTCGCTGGTGGCCGGTCTCCGTCTTTTATTGTTTCTATTTTGTCAGTATTTCAAATCCTTTTTTAGTGACTAAAACCGTGTCTTCTATTCTTACTCCGAACTTTCCCGAAATATAGATTCCCGGCTCCACAGTTAGAACCATCCCCTGCCGAATCGGATAATTATTTTCTTTATTTACTTTTGGAGCTTCGTGAACTTCAATACCAAGGCCGTGCCCCGTAGAATGAACAAAATATTTACCATAGCCGTTTTGGGAAATTATATCCCTTGCGGCTTTGTCTATTTCGCCAACTTTTCTAGCTTTATTTATATAGTAAATAGCCCTGGATTGAGCTTCTTTTATAAGATGATAAACTTTTTTTACGGGAGTTGGTATTTTACCCAAAAAAAAGGTCCTTGTCAAATCAGAACAGTATCCTTTATATATAGAGCCAAGATCAATTGTAATTATATCATTTTTTCTAGCTTTTTTAGATGTTGGAATATGATGAGGTTTTGCAGTATTTACGCCAAAAGCTACAATAGGCGGAAATGCCGGCTTAGCCTTAGATTTTGAAAAATATTCTTCAATTTTGAATGCTATTTGCTCCTCGCTGACCCCGGGCCTAACCATTTTCTTGATTATTTTCAGCGTTTTTAGCGCAATTTTGCATGATTTTTTTATATATTCTATCTCTTCTCTATCTTTGATCTGCCTTAAACTTGATATGGGATCAAGCAATTTAATCTTAAAGTTCTTTTTTAATTCCAAGTAGAGCGAATGGCTTATAAATTTCGGATTTAGCCCTAAAATTCTTATTTTTTTCTTTTTTAAAAAATTTGTTATCAGGCTTAATAGATTTTCACCCGAAATTATTTCAATTCCTTTAAGCAGTGATTCTAATTGTGCTTTTAGCAGCAAAGAGCAAAAAGCGAAAATTTTTTGTCCTTTAACAAGGAGATAAAATCCGTCAAGATCTACACCCGTAAGATAAAAAATATCAGCCCTATTTGTTACCAAATAGGCGACGTTTCGAATATTTTTTGAAACATTTTTTATTCGTTTTTTAAAATTCATATTATTTAGGAGATTCTTTTATGGCTTGAAGTGCAAGGAGATAGCTGGAAAGCCCGAAACCAGAAATTTGCCCCTTGCATACAGGAGCGATTAGAGATTTTTGACGGAATTCTTCTCTGGCGTATATATTTGAAAGGTGTATTTCTATTGTCGGAATTCCCGCAGCAGCTACCGCATCGCGGATGGCAACAGAAGTATGGGTATAAGCAGCAGGATTTATTATTATCCAGTTATAATTTTTTCGCGCCTGGCCGATTTTTGTAACGATTTCACCTTCAGTATCAGACTGAAAAAACTCAACTTCAAGTTTTAATTCTTTTGCGCGTTCAGTCATTTTATCGTTTATATCTTTGAGCGTAAGCTTCCCGTATATGTCCGGTTCCCTACTGCCAAGAAGATTAAGATTAGGCCCGTTAACAACCAAAATTTTTGTCATACTGTCGCCTCCTGGTATAATGTTCATTATACCTGATATATTTTCTCGTTAAATCCGGGGCCCAATTCCTTATGAACCTTAAAACAGCAACCTATTATTTTCCCAGTTAGTTCATCAATTTGTTTCATCTGTGTAATCATTGTCTAATCTGTGTAATCAAGACATCCTGATCTTTATAGGATGTCTTTAATTAAATTTATTGGTATATCTGAAAAAACTTCCGCTTTCCCGATTTCTTTGGGTAAAACAAAACGGAGTT
>JAPLKN010000129.1 GCA_026388075.1 Elusimicrobiota bacterium | reverse complement strand
ACAGTTCACGTGTTCACGGGTTGACGAGTTCACGAGTTAAAGACTTGTTTTATGTCGTTCAACTCGTGGACCCGTGGACTATTGAACTTCCAAGAAGAGTGAATCTTCTTGGTCCAAAAGCGCGTGAACGCCGTTAAGAGGAAGTTATGGGTGACGTAACAGGTTTTTTAAAACTTAAAAGAGAAGAATCTTGTTATAGGTCTGTTGAAGAACGCCGGAAAGACTATAAAGAGGCATGTCCTTTGCGTTCTGATACAAAATCAAAGGAACAGGCTTCGCGCTGCATGGACTGCGGGACTCCTTTTTGCCATTGGGGATGCCCTATAGGAAACTATATTCCTGAATGGAATGATCTTATATATCTAGGCGATTGGGAAAAAGCGTTTGAACTTCTTAACGCAACAAATAATCTTCCCGAAATAACGGGCAGGCTCTGCCCGGCAATTTGCGAGTTTTCTTGTGTACTCGGCATAAATGATGACCCGGTTACGATAAGAGAAAATGAGCTCGCGGTTGCTGAAAAAGCATTTAAAAACGGCTACATTAAAGCAAATCCTCCTTCAAAAAGAACTAATAAAAAAGTAGCTGTTGTGGGTTCTGGGCCCACGGGTTTAGCTTGTGCCGACCAGCTTAACAAAGCAGGGCATGCCGTAACAGTTTATGAAAAAGATAAAAAAATCGGCGGTATATTAAGGTATGGTATTCCTGATTTTAAGCTTGAAAAAAATGTTTTAGACCGGCGCATTAATATTTTAATTGAAGAAGGCATAAAATTTGAGTCAGATACAGAAGTTGGAAAAGATATTTCTGTAGAAAAATTAAAAAAAGAGTTTGATGCCGTTTGCCTGACCGGTGGAAGCAGAATCCCGAGAGATTTAAACATTGAAGGACGAAACTTGAAAGGGATTTATTTTGCCTTGGATTATTTGATTCAGCAGAACAAAAGAATTGCAAAAGAAAAATTTGACGGCGAACCAATAGATGCCAAAGGAAAAAATGTGGTTGTTATTGGCGGCGGCGACACCGGGTCTGACTGTATAGGCACCGCTAACCGACAAGGCGCAAAAAAAATTACCCAAATAGAAATTTTACCCAGGCCTCCGGAATGCAGGCCAAAAGAATGTCCTTGGCCGAAATATCCGATACTTTTTAAGACGACTTCAAGCCACGAAGAAGGCGGGGAAAGAGATTGGGCGATTTTAACAAAAAAGTTCATTAGTGAAAAAGGAAATGTCAAAAAACTTTTATGCACGCGAGTTGAGTTTGTCAGGGACTTAAGAGGCAGTCTGGTGATGAAAGAAATTCCCGGATCCCAGTTTGAAATTGAAGCGGATTTAGTTATACTTGCGATGGGATTCATTAATCCTGAAAAAGGGCTCATAAATCAGCTAGGAATTGAAACGGACGACAGGGGAAATGTGAAAACGGATTTAAATTATATGACAACAGTCCCTAAAATATTTACCGCCGGTGATATGAGGCGGGGACAATCGTTAATTGTTTGGGCCGTAAGCGAAGGCAGAACGGCAGCACATTTCATAGACTTGTACCTGATGGGGAAAACCTACCTGCCCCGAATATAAGCTGCTGCAAATTATCTATCCCGTCTAATGATCCAAGTATACTAATTAGTGCTTACTGAAAAATAGAACTAACGATTCAATTATTAACAAGTTATACGAAAAAAAGAACTTAGAAGTGCACGGTTTTAACACGCATTTCATCAAAAAGCTTGCACTTTTTGTTACGAAAATATTTTTCATTAAGCCCTTGATGGTTCGGCTTCGCAATTCGGCAAGCTCATTGCCCTGAGTGAAATCGAAGGACTCACCATCCTGAGTTTATCGAAGGATTACACAGATAACGGCAAGATTACACCGATTCATCGTCAATCATAATCTGTGTAATCAATTCTGTAATCAGTGTCCGCCCTAGTCGCCGCGCCTGCCGGCGGGCAGGGATCAGCCTTGGGCTGATAATCAAGGGTCTGATATGTTTTTCAGCAGACCCTAATTAACTAATCCTTGAAAAACCTTCCAATTTTACAATCAATTTACGTTTGTTTCTAAAATATTTCACAATTGAAAAGTAGTATTTGAATATTGTAATAATTTATACTTCGAACGAATGGGGGATCGTTGGAGATTAATATCAATTATCTACCGGCCTCAATTCCTTCCATCAAAACCGAAGTTCATCAAATGTAAATTAAATGAAAAGAAACATTATACTATTCATCGCTTTGATTTTTATAATGAAAAGCCTGACTATTGTGAACGGCATTGAAATTTCTTTGGAGGTTTCATCTCCGGTTATTCAATCAGCTTTTTCACAAGCTATCTCGGTTATAGATCTGCCATTTTCCATAATGGCTAATATTATCAAGGAACTTCCCTTGGTTCCTGAGTACAAACAGGCAGCAAAGGAACAAAACCGCAAAAAAGAAAGCCATTCTCAAAATAACAAATGTCTTTTCTTCTTAAATCCCACAAAAGAGCTAAAGACAAAATTAAAAACAAATATTGCGGAAAAAACCGGAGGGAAAATCGGCCAAGCAATAACCAGCAATTTGCAGGATTACAGCAAGTATTTATTGTCAATGTGTGAAAAAATAATTCCTGTAGCAATATGTATATTTCTTATTTTGCTTCCAAGAAGCGATATACCATTATCTGCCAGAACATTATCTTGCTTTATTCGGCCCAATTACGTTTTGAACGTAATTGGGTTTTTTAATTTTTGGGCTGATGAAAATATCATCAGCCCGTATATTATCAGGGGGATAAAATGAATTTTAAAAAGGGGGTAGCATTAGTCACGCTGGTGCTTTTTACTTTTTCGTCAGTGTTCAGCGGAACCGCGCGCGCTGTCTTTGACGTAAAAATCGGAGCAAAGCAGATTCTGGAAAATATTCAGGATTTGGTTATACCGCAAAGCGCGGGGCGTATTACCGACGGCCAGTTGTTTGACAGCAAACAGCTTGTAATCAACATCCAGGATCTTCACTGCAACCCGGAAGTTCAGCGGAACATCTCAAAGATACTTTCGGAACTTGACAAAAAATTCGGCTTCAAGAAGGTCTATGTAGAGGGCGGATACGGAAACATCAGTACGTCCTGGATATGCGACATCAAGGATAAGCAGGTCAAAACAGAAATCTTGGAAGACCTTATGAATCAGGGGAGGCTTACCGGAAGCGAATATTATTCCGCATTGTCCAACAAGCCGGATCTGTTGAAAGGAATAGAAGATGAAAAGATTCATAAGGCCAATATCGTACGGTTGGCACGTATTCTTGACAAAAAGGCGTATTTTGAAAAAAAGCTGAAGATTCTGGACAAAGACCTTGAGTTGATGAAAGAAGAGTATTTCAGTTCAAGAAATAAGCACTTTGATAGTCTTATTGACCAGCACAAGTCCGCAAGCATTAAAACAGAAAAATACTATGAACTGCTTAGCAAATATATCCAAAAAATCAATGAAAATCCGAACAATTTCAATAATCTTTCTCCTATACGGCTTGAAAACTATCCGCATATAAGCACTTACATAGAGTTGTCCCGGGCAACAAATAATTTCAATTACGATCGGATTTCCCGTCAGCTTCAGGAGTTTGTACGGGAAATAAAATCAAAGATGCCATACGGCGATTACCAATTGCTTCTTGAAAAGACCGACAATTTCTCAAAATCTGATAAGCTTTACGATTGTATTATCCAGATCGCAAAGAGTTACAATCTTAACCTCGAGCATAAATTCCCTGATTTAAAGAAATTCCTTACCTACGTGGAAAAAACCAAGAAGCTTAATCCGGTAAAACTTATTTGCGAAGAAAAAAGATTAACGGAAGAGATACGGATAGGATTTTCCAAAGACATCAGCGAGCTTGAGGTTTCGTTCCTTTCCGACTTCTACGGCTATTTCAAGGACTATCTCTTCAATACCTTGTCTGCAGACGACTACAAATATTTCATCCAGAGATTCGACAAATTCAAAAGCGTCTGGAACAAGTACGCTTATAACAGCACTATGAACGCCCTCATTGAAGAATTTGGCCTCCTAAACAGCTTTTATAAAACAAACTGTCAAAGAAACGAATGTTTCCTCAGCAAGCTGCCGATTACTTCCCAATCAGATGACCAAAAAAGGGCAGCAAAAATCACGGAACTTGAGCAGGAAAAGATAACGGCATCAATCAAAAAGTCTGAAATTGTCGTTGTCATTACGGGTGGTTTCCATACCGACGGCCTGCGAGAGGCTCTCCTGGGTAGAGGTATATCGTATATTGCTATAACACCGAACATTACAAAAGATTCCCCAACATCATCTGTAGTTTACGCCGCGCTTGCAAAGGAACAGGCAAAGGTTTTCAGCGCTCAGGCGCTAGCTCTTGCGTTGGGTTCCACCAATGCGAAGGTGCTAACCGTAGGTAATGACGAAATTGTCCTAGAGCTTAATGGAGAAACCATAACGCTTTCAAGAAATGGAAACAAAACTTTTCAGCTTTCCCAGCCCGTTGAAGGCATACGGATAGCCGGCAGGCAACTGGACAAAGAAGCGATAGAAACAACAGTTGCTCAGGCGTTTGAGATATCGCAAAGCATTCAGGAATTTGTAAATCCTTTGGCAGGCAGCGATCTTATATTCAAACTCGTCAAATATTTTTCAGCCTGGGCCGGCAGAGAAGGCATTTTTGGATATAACGGCCTGATTTGGTCAATAGCGAGCAACAAGGAAGTTCAAGACGCGATAGCAAAAGAAGGGGTAGATGAAAGCGAGCTTGCCATGCTTCCTGATTTTCTGCAGGAAATAATTAAAAGCCACACCTTAGGCAAGAAAATGTCTACCAGCACAAATCCAGTCATTAATGCGATCTTTCAAAATCCCTTGATTGGAAGCATTCTTGATGAACAAATGTTTCAGGCGCCGCTTAGGGAGCTGAAAGACATAAAGGAAGCGCTTGTGTCCGGTGAAAAACGCGACTTATTTCGCGGCAGACATTCTATGAATGATGAGGACTTCCAGAGAGGCATGGGCTTTATTAATTCTGTCTTACTGATAGCAGAAGCAGGAAGACTGACACATTCAGGATGGACACCAGAACAAAAGGATGAAGTAAATGCTGATTTTGGGGCCATTGAGGAAATAAGGTTCATATGGTCAATAACCAAGAAAGTTATTAAAGAAGAACTGACTCGTGACGATGCTGTAAATGAGTTAGCAAAGAAATATGCGGATGTTGAGGAAATTCGGAACAGGTTAGGGTTAATATTGGACAAAGGATTAAGTTCATTCTATGAAGCATTAGATGGCGGATTTAGCATAGAAATAGCGGGAAAGAAAGCCCAGAAAGCGCAAAGAAAGGAATTTCAGAAATATAATGAGAATGTTCTTTTAAAAGATCTTTACCAAGGGCTAATGATAGAACCTGTTATTATGGACATAATTAATTTGGTTATAAGAGTAGTTGAGGATCAATTCAAAACATTTGACATAGAAGCCTTGAGAGGAGTAATAAAAAAAGTTTTGGAAAATGCTCTCCTCGATATGGAATTATCTCTTGAAAACCTTGCAAATGTCGCCGCGCACGCTGCGTGGAATTTCCTGCACCCGCTTACGCCGTTAACTTCATCGAAGACAGTGCAACAAGCGAAACTTGATTCTATTTTGCTTGAAAAGGAAAAGGCTCAATCATTTGATAAAAATGAAGATGTTGCCAAAAATCTTAAAGAACAACTGGCTAATCTCAAAACGATTAATGAAGAGCTGTATACAAATGTTTTACAATTCTTCGCAAGTTTTTGCGGTTTCAGCACGGACGGGCAGAATCTGCCCGGCTGGGTGCATGAGTGGAGATGCGATTTTTTAAGGCTAAGCGGAAAAAAATTGGATGAAGAGGTTGAAACGAGGATACTAAATCTTCTTGATTCTCGAGAGAACCGGGAATTCAAGAAAACGTGGTACGAAGTTAAAAAACTCTTGTATGATAAATTCCGTGACATGGAAGAAACAGAATGGGAAAAACGACTCAAAAACTTTGAAGTTGAAAATTTTGTTAATTACAGGATTGCAGCAAAGCTGCTAGTTACGATGCTTTGGAAGGCATATCCGGAAATTGCAAAAAAAGTTTTGCCGGAAGAGAGGGAAGAACGATTTGAAAAAGAGACAGCTAGCATAGATTATTCAGAAACAGGCCCTTTTGAGTTTACCGTTTACGGGAAAAGCTATTGGGTTTATTCTGCCGAGGATTTGATTACCAGCGGCCTGGATGTTGAAAACTTTAATACGAAGTTATTGGGAGAATGCGAATATTTTGTTGTTGATATTGAAAATTTCACTAAAGATGAAGGATATATTGCGCTCAGGCAAAACGAATCAATTATTTGGGATAAGGATGACGGTATTGCAGACAGCTCGATTGAAAATCCTGTGATACGAATTGATTTTGGCGGACGTCTGATACTCGACATTGTTAGGAAAGGAAACGAAATAAGTTTCCGTGGAAAGTATTTGGATTCTAATAAAAAAATTACTTTTAGAACATGGCATCCTTCTGATAATTCTTTGGACGATGAAATCTTTTTCGCTACTGTGTGTCATTACGCAGACGATTATTTTAAAAATAAATATTCCCAGAATGCCACGCTGGCATCCCAGCCAGGTAACAATCCTGCCGCAAGCTCAGGGTCCCAAAGTTCTCCCGGATCGACAAATATGCCGCAGTTTGTTTGGTTAGATGCAAAGGACGCATTCAATCATCTTGACGACTTGCACAAGAGGATACAGGCAATAAATCCTGACGATACCTCGCGGATCGCACATTTACTAGGTGACTGGCAAAGAGAAAGAAACAATTTCGTTGCCCAGGCCAAAGCCGACAATTGGAAGGAATTTGATAGAGCAATCATTCAGAAATTAGTGGCGATGTATGGCGACACCCTAAAATTCTTTAATGAGGATCCGGGAACAGTGTTAACTCACGACATGAGCAATTTCTTAGCACAGCTTATCGAAAATAGACAAGACTTAGTTGAAGAACAGGACTTTTTTTATTTTCTTGAGACATTCAAGACCGCAACCAATGAAATATGCTGTCTATTGGGGCGCCAAGCCGTGCAGGACTTTTTTTCACGTATGCAACAATTCAGTCTTGAGATGAAATCGTTTCAGGGCATACTGGACGCATTAAATGGCAAGGCAAAAGTGGAAACAAATGCACAAAGTTTAGAAAAATTGATACTGTTTTGTGATCAATACGAACTGACCGATAAATACAAGAATCGTCAAAAATACACCGAACAAATTAACACCTGGCTAGAACCCATTTGGGACAAAATTATAAAAGCTAATGGCTGGGAGGCAGGCATTGAATCAGGGTTGTTGGCAAAAGATTACTGGGAGCAAACAAAGACAGGATGGTGGGACGTGGTTAAGCAGATTGCAAAACAGGGGTCGAACGTTCAGGCCGTGGCGCCAACAACATCGCCAAGACCAGCAGCGAAACCTGTGGCCAAGCCAGCTCCACAAAATACAAAAGATATAAACGTAAAGCTTGATGAAATAGAGAGGCTCATGCACCAGTGGTGTGAAACCGGCGAGGATCCTGGCGCCAATTCGATTGATTGCCCGGAACTTATAGAACAATGGGTAAATATAGGAACGGCTGCTGAGTGGAATACATTTACCGGATTTAATGAAGACAGCGTGGATAAATTAATAAATATCCTTATTTATTGGGTTAAGAATATTTATTTGATAAACAAAAAACATGGCAGTAACTACTTTGAAAATGATGTGCTGCTGGCGTCCATGATAGTAAACGCAATAGTTGATCTGTCACAGCATAACGAAGACGTGGTGAAAGCGTACGATTTGATTAATCTAATAAAAAAGTTTGCAGAAGTATTTCCGTCAGGGCAAAAGGACAGGGATTTTGAAGAATATGTTTGGGAAGAGTTTGATAGCATTGTGGAAGAATTAAGCTCAGATATAACGTGGGATGAAGACGCAATAGGAAAATTGATAGATGCTGTCCAGGGTTCTTTCGGCAAAGCAAATCCAAGTCCCATCCTAAATTCCCAGGGGGGCCCTGCTTTCAGCTCATGGGAAACCGTATGGAAAAATACATTCAAAGACAACGGTTGGAACGTTCCCCTTGCAGAAAAGATAGCGACAAAACAAAATGGCCGATGGGTGCCGAAACAAGGATGGGAAGTTGTGGCTGAATTATTGAATACCGCCAATAGCGGCTGGTGGCCTCTCACGACCAAATCGACCATTCAAAACTACCTCAAAAACCATCGTATTACGAGGTTTGTCTACGACCATATAAACAAATCACTTGCCATCGCCTGGATTTCAGTTTCCCCGAGGGTACTCGGTGCGCCGAAGGCAGAGCTTGAAGCGATATCGTCAGCGATCGCTTTAAAGATTCAAGGCAATGAAGATGAGTATGACCGTTTTATCAATGCCCACAAGCCGAAAGGAATTAGCGATGAAGAATGGTTAGTAAGCAAGGCCCGGGAAATGCTTACCGGAGGGCTTAGGAATATTGAAAACATTGTTAAGAAGTTGTTCGATAGCGGAGTAAACGAAAAAACCGTATCTAAAGCAATAGTAAAGGCGCATTTCAAATATAACCTTGTAAGAATAATCAAAACAACATTTACAAATATCGGCAGGATTCTAATCGGCAGAAAACCGATACCGTATGCTTTGATGACCCGAAAAAATGCAAATAAAACAAGTATCGCCAATCAGATAAATTCAAAAATAGAAGAAATAACTAAGTTTCTTTATGAGAATGATGGTATTAGTTATAATCAGATATACCCAAAATGGGAAGAGACGGAACATGCACTCAAAAATATATCTGCGAAATGGGATGAATATGACAATAATAGTCTATCAAAATTATTGAATTTATTTGTGTACAGTATTTTCCATAGAATACTTCTGACCCCCCACATAAGTGCTTTATTGACAGAATTACTAAAAAATAGACCAGAGTTAGCCGGTGAGGAAGATTTATTTAAACTGTTGGAACTGGTTGAGCATTATAATAAAGACTTTTTTGATCGATTTAATAATGATCCAGGTTTTGGGGCAACTCGCACAACTACTTTCTTTTATGATGCAATAAAACCTTTTCAGAATGTTTCAGCAGAATTAAGCAAAGCAGTAGATAGGAGTAGCTCAGGATGGACGACCGAACGGATCCAGAAGTTGATAGATTTTTCAAGAAACTTTACGTATGAACAGCGCAGCTTCGGAAAACTCGAAACTAGATCACAAACAAGTCACATGAACGACTGGTTATTTGCAGTCTGGGGAAAAGTAATTGCAGAAACAATAGGAGACAAAGATATTTGGAATGATAGACTTATGAAAGAGATAAAAGAAACAAAAGGATTTGAAAAAATTGCCGAATTATTAGAAAAAACGCAAGCAAAACTACAGTATAACAAAACTGAGCAAGAGACAAAATTTGAAGATATTACCGAAGTGGAAATTAATTATTTAGAATCAGGGCCTTTCGAAATTACACTTGGCGGGAAGAATTACTGGGTCTATTCAGCGGAGGATTTTATTCACAGCGGGCTTGATATTGAAAATTTCAATGCAGATGCCTTAGCAAAGTTCGAATATTTCATCATTGATATTGATAATTTCGACAAAGATGGAGGATATATAACTCTCGCGGATGGTGAAGAGCTCATAATTAAAGATGGAAAAATAAAATACAATTTTGAAGATA
>JAPLKN010000128.1 GCA_026388075.1 Elusimicrobiota bacterium | reverse complement strand
TGTTCTACGTATTACGAATGATGTTGATAGAAATCATGTGCGGTCAATCCTTCCTGATTCATTGGCAGGCTTAACCAAAGTTCTTTCAGGATTAAGAAGGAGAGAAGCAATATTTGTCGGGCAAGCCGCTATGCTACCTTCCCGGATTATGATGAGCCATCTAGAAAAAAATAGTCTGCCTCGTTCACACGATATTGATTTTGATAAAGCTTGGCAAAATGAACCGATGGATAAAGATACGATAGTAAAAATTGGTAATAGATGGCGTACGCAGCAGAAATCACTGTAAAAGGAAAATATGAATGTCTGAAATAAAAGAATTCCATTCAATGGACCTTCAAAACCAACGGATTGAGACAATATTTTATCTGACATTGCTTGTAAGCATTGTTCAGTTTGGGTTTATCCTTTGGGATATGCTCACACTCATTCCGGGTGTTGGTGCGCTTGTGGGCTTGAAAGCTCCAAACGCAATAACTTCATCGGGGCTGATGAGCAGTTTATATCTTGCCTTGCTGGGTATTTATGCGGGATACAAGGAATTTGTCCGCTGGACTTCAAGCGAGCAGGAAGTTCCCGAAGAACAGGTCATCAGATTCAAAAGAGGCGAGTTTATTGTTTCCTTTTGGATAGTCTTAACTGTCATTGCCTTAACGATCTGGCAGATGAAGATAATCGCAAGGATGCCGAATGAGCTTTTCAGAACGGCGCTTCAAGCTCTTGGCATAATGTTCGGAAGCTATGCATCAAAAGGGCTATATACGAAATCGTCAAAGAAGAAAGCGGAAGATCAAACCTTGGTAAATGACAATCAAGGCAAGATAATTGAATACATTAAAGCCAACGGAAGCATAGATAACGAAACCTGCCAAAAGGTTTTTAACTTAGACAGGGGCCGTGCCTATAGGTTGCTTGAAAAGCTTGAAAAACAGGGTGTTGTAAAGAGCGAAGGCACCGGAAAAGCAAGCAAATATACGCTGAAGAGCTAGAAAAATACGCACGGATGCCGACCTGATAAATCAGGACTCCATGAATTACGTTAAGGAAGTCGTGCGTATTCGTGCGCAAATCGAGCGTAAGGCGTGCACAAAGCGTGCGTAAACGAGTACGTATCGTCTGAAAATACGCACGCTAAACAATATGCACGAAATTATCTAGTTTAATATACTGGAAAGCAAAATTGAGTATGGAGCGAACATGAATGACAAAAATGTAGACAATCAAATTTCGGAAAGCTCACCTTCTGTGCAAACGCATCTCGGGATTTTGCAGGGGGTTATCGTACGAATGGCTACAAATAGCACGTCAGCAAAAACTTGGTGCATAACAATCGTTTCCGCAATTCTTGTTTTAGTAGCTGATAAAGGTAAGCCGAATTTCGCTTTTCTTGCATTTATACCTACGTTGCTCTTTTTGGCACTTGATGTTTATTACCTTGCTTTAGAAAAAGGATTCAGAAATGCTTATAATACTTTTATTAAAAAAATTCACAACAAGACATTGACGGCTGAGGATTTATTTTCGGTTGTGCCTGAAGGAAATCAATCGATTCTGCAAATTGAAGCTATGAAATCTTTCTCTGTCTGGGGATTTTATCTTGTTCTAAGTGTATTGATATTGTTGGCAAAAGTGATTGTTTTGAAATAGTTGCTGTGGTTTGGAATAAGGACAGAGCGTCTGTTAATAAGCAGATAGCTAAGGAGGAAAGTAAAATGGGTAAGAAAAGGGTGTTTGTAAGCTTTGATTTTGATAATGACAGGGCTCTAAAGGAATTTATTATTGGACAGTCGAAATTGCCTGATTCACCTTTCGAGATTTCTGATGCGTCCTTGAAGGAGGCTGCACCAGAAAAAGACTGGCTTGAACGAGCTGAAACAAAAATCAAGGGCTCTGATTTGGTTCTAGTTATGGTAGGCTCGCAGACCTATAAGGCTCCAGGAGTTCTTAAAGAAGTTGCTTTAGCTCGTAAGTGGTCGATACCTATTGTTCAGGTAATCGGTTACAAAGATGGAAATTACACTCCAGTTCAGAATGCTGGAAGTTTATATAAATGGGAGTGGGATAACCTGAAAAGATTGTTGGCATAGGCAGATATTAAAGTTAGTACTTTTCTAAGATATTTTTGAAGTCCAAAAATTAAGGAAGATCTTTGGGGAAGGGGGGTAATAAAGCAGACTGGCCCTTGCCCGCCCAACCCGTAGCCCGAATTTGGGCGAGGGAGTAGGCGACCGAGGGTACTAAACCCCGCATTAGCGGGGTTGGGGGGAAGGGGCTTTACCCAATAAGTCATTTAGTTAATTGGGCAGTCTGCGAGCCAACGCCAAGTTGCCGCCCGAATTGCCCCGATGTATCGGGGCGATAAAGGGGCGAGGAAGCTTTCGAGCCGCCGATTATGGAGCAACGAGCCAAATACATTCGGGCGAGTTGCGGAATGGCGAGCGAGAAGCGACGAGCGAATAAGGGAACGAGGACCCGCCCGTAGCAAATGGGAAGCTTTGCGGAGGGCGGAGTGTATCCGCAGTTTCCCGCACGGCAACGACCCCTAAACGGGGGTGGCGAGGGCTAAGTCGTACGGCTTTACTGCTGCGAAGCAACAGAGGGCGGACGAGCCCGAAAGAAACTCCTTAAAGCGCGCGGGAATAAAAAAATAAATCGTTTTGAGCGGGCGAGGGAGCCCACCTGACCCCGATTGCTTCTCTTTGCGAAGCAAAGATATCGGGGGAAGGGAAAGCCGGAAAAGAGTACTTCGACAAGCTCAGTATAAACAGTGCGACGACTTCCTCAAATCAAGTTCAATGGAGTCCCGCCGTGGCGGGAGAGCGGTCAGATGTTCTTGCGCTTGCAACCGTGAATCATGTTTGGTAAAATAACATCAACAGTTCGGAATAGAATCAAATGAGCAGCGTCTTTGAACGAATCGAACTGCGTTTGAAAGGAAGAAGAAGGAGAAACTCCCTTCTTTTTTAATTTGTTTTTCTCATCTCATATTATTAGTAAATAATTACACAAAGATGATTAGGAATAAGGCAGTTTTTATGATACTTATTATTAAGAAGTTTTTCTCTAAAAAATACCTTGAATATGTTATTGTTGGAATTACCATTATTTTCGCGCTTTTTCTAGGGTTAAAGGGACTAGGTAATAACAGTTATTGGGATGATGAAGCGGAAACGGGTATTTTTGCCAAAAACTTTCTTGCAACCGGAACTTTTACAGGTTGGGACGGACGAAATCTTTACACTTATCGTAACGGAGCATTACTTGATGACAATCTTCGAAGTATCAACCCGCCTTTACAATATATTGTTGCAGCAATAGGATTTAAATTATTTGGTTTTTCGAATTTCGCTGGACGTTTACCTTTTGTTTTTTTCGGTATAGCGTCTCTTATAATTTTGTGGTTTCTTCTACTTAAAGAGTTTCCAAACGAACCAGCTATTCGTTTATACACAATGGTCCTTACTGGACTTTCAACTCCATTTCTATTACATATCCGACAATGTCGTTATTATGCTTTATGTCTATTTTTTGGATTAGCTGCGTACTATTTGTATCGTCGTGCTATGAAAGATGATAAATTGTATTGGTATCTGTTGTCAGCTTTGACATTTGTAATGTTATTTTATTCCAATTTTTTGGCATGCATAGCGATGCTAGGTTCTGTTTTTATCATACAAATAGTTTTTTATGAGAAGTTCTTTATTTTTAGAAAACATTTAAAAATTGGATGGTCAATAGTCTTATTTGTTTTATTGACCGTACCATATGCTTTCCATTATCATATATGGCAACGTTATGATTATAGAATAGAAGATCTTTCTTTTACGACAAAAGCTATTTTTTTGTCGATAAAAGAGTTATGCGGATTAGATTTGTTAGGGTTCTTACCTTTTTGGGAAATGTTATTTAGAACGTTTTTGATTCCCGCTAAAATAGTTATGATACTATTTAGATCCTTTATAAATCTTGATAATTATGAATATTTGCCTTTAGGAGTGATAATTATTGGGATATTTGTGATATATTACTTTCAAAAAAAACAAAAATTACCAAAAATAATTTATGAATGGGCAATTCTAATACTTGGATATGTGCTCACGCTTTCGGTTGTTGCTGCTTACTGCGGGGGCCGGGGTGAGCCTAAATATATGATAATACTTTTACCGTTTTGTTCGAGTATTATCGGGACTTTTCTATATTATTTTCATAGAATACGATATGGCAGGCTCATTAGTATTTTTTTTCTAATAATATTATTATCTTCAAATGTTTTATCTTTTTATCCTCGTAAAATGTGGTTGTTGCCAGCACTTTTAAAAGAGTTTTTTAATGGTTATCAGACTTACATTGATGTCACTGTAAGCTACTTAGCAAAACACGCAAAAAGGAATGATATTATATATTGCAATGACGAATGTAACCTAAATGTTTTCCAATTTTACCTAGGAAACAAGATCATAGTGCAGGGGCGTTTGCGTAATACATCACAACTTCATAAGGATACATTAAATTGGTATTTTGGCCATAAATATACGCATCTTCATGCAGAAAAATTGAGTCTAATTGACGGTCTTAAATATATTGATGAATCCTATCCAGATTGGATCGTTATTTTTCAAAATAACAAACAACTTGTTCCAGAGATATTAAAATATTTTTCTCGTGGCCCTTTTGTATACGGAATCAATATCAAAGAACAACAATATATTATCCTTCAAGGTTCAGACAATCTGAGTGACCCTAACATAAGAGCGCATAATTTCGGATCGATTACTAATTTTGCCCCACAAGTAGTTGAGGTGAGCATTTTCAGAAAGACTGAGAGAAAACATCCAGATAAAAATAATAATATTTAGCTCTTATTTACATTTATTTTTTTATGAATTTTATTCGTGATTCTTAAGATGAATAAAAACTCTACCCTTGGTACGTTTTAGTTACTAGAGAACAGAATAACTCCCTTTCTCTTTTTAATTTGATTTATTTCACATTAATAGTAAATAATGACACAAAAATCATTAGGAATAAAGTAGCTTTTATGGCATCCTTCATAAAAAAGTTTTTCTCTAAAAAATATTCGGAGCATATTATTGCTGGAAGTATTATTCTTATATCGCTGTTTTTGGGAGTTGTTGATTTGGGAAACAATAATTATTGGGACGATGAAGCAGCAAATGCTATTTTCGCAAAAAACTATCTTGCAACCGGAACTTTTACAGGGTGGGACGGGAGGAACCTTTGTACATATAGAAATGGCGGGCTGCTGGACAAAAATCTTCGCAGTATTGAGCAGCCGCTGGGCTATATAGTTGCTGCCGCCGGATTTAAATTATTTGGTTTCTTAAATTCTGCCGGCCGATTTTTGTTTGTGCTTTTAGGTATCGCATCTCTCTTAATGCTTTGGCTTCTTTTACTGGAAGATTTCAGTAAAGAACCTGCGTTACGTATTTACACTCTGATACTTACAGCTTTTTCATATTCATTTTTATTAAATATTCGGCAATGCCGTTATTATGCTTTGTGTCTGTTCTTTGGCATGGCAGGTTACTATCTATATCGTCGTGCCATAAAAGATGATAAGTTGCAATGGTATCTGTTATCATCTATAGCGTTTGTGCTGCTATTTTATTCTAATGCATTAATTTGCGCAGCAATGGTATTTGGTATTATCTTGGTGCACATGATTTTTTACGCGAGACATTTTACTTTAAAGAAATGCATTAAAGTAAGCGAAGCTATACTTCTATTTGCATTGCTGACGGTCCCATACGCGCTGCAACATCTGATATGGGAACGTTACGATCATGCGACAACAAATCTTTTAGTTCCTTTAGGGATAAAGGAAGTTCTATATAGGAATCTAATGCTGCTCGATCTATCCGGATATCTGCCGATTGGAATGCTGATTATCGGGATACTCGCCGCAAAATTACTACAAAAAAAATTAAGTTTTCCCAGGTCAGTGTACGAATGGTTAGTGATGATACTTGGATATGTTCTGGCACTTTCTGTAATTTCGGTTAAAAGTGGTACTGGTGTTGCAATTAGATACTTCATATCGTTGCTACCGTTTTGTTCGGGTGTTATTGGCACTCTCCTTTATATGTTTCATGGAATGGGATATGGCAGATATATAGGCATTTTTTTTCTGGTCGTATTGTTGTCTTCAAATGCTTTGTCTTTTCATCCGCCCAAAAAGTGGTTGTTGCCGGCATTGATCACAGAGTTTTGTAATGATTACGAGACCCCGTACGATGCCGCTGTGCATTACCTGAAAACGAATGCAAGGAAGGACGATATTGTATACTCTTATCCTGAATACACAATGAATGTCCTTCATTTCTACTTAGGAGACAATCTGAAGATGCAGGGCCTTTTGCGCGATTCTTCACCTCAATACAATGAAACATTGAGCTGGGTAGGACTTGGGCCTAAATACACACACCTTAGCCGTGAAAAATTAAAGCCTGTTAACGGGCTTAAATATATTGATGAATCCTATCCTGATTGGATCGTTGTTTTTGACTATATAAAAATTCCCTATGGGCTATTAAAATATTTTTCCCGCGGTTCTTTCATATATGAAATTGATCCGCAGGGTAAAAAATACACAATACTTCCAGTCTTTGGGCGTGATATGACTCGTCCCGAACTGACATGGCATAATTTCGGGCCGATTACTCGTTTTGATCCCCGGGTCAATGGAGTGTATATTTTCAGAAAAACAGAAAGAAAACAACTTGCCAAAATGTGAATCAAAAAAATTGAATAAGCTATCATAAAGAGAGAGCAAGGGAAATAACCTTGCTCTTTTTCATTTTTAGCGGTTTTGACCGGGTTTTAGATACTCTTTGGGAAGGAAATATTATTTTTTATCGGATAACATCCTTAAGGCGTTATCAGTGACTATTCGCGAGAATTTTCCCGATAACATAATCTCGATAGTGGAAATGTCGTCAAAATAGTATTCTTTTTGCTCCTTTGCATTAGCAAAAGTAGTCTTAAATTTTTCTACATTGCGGCGGTAGGCGGAACTATAAACATAAAAAATCGGCAAAGGTGCTAACTTATCAGCGTTTCCCGAATATGTATCGCTACGATGCAACTCGTTTATATCTTTTAGATATGAGAGAGGAACAACCATGCTGAACAGCGGCAAAGGCTGCATGAAGGCCTGATTGAAATCATTCATTGAGTATTCCTTCCCCGCGGAATCCAGAGAAAGGTCAGGATGGTCTGAATCGTCAAAAACCTTGCTCAACAGTTCTTTGTTGGACATGCTACTGTAGCCAAGGCCTTGGCTGAAAGGGCTTTTTTCAGTTGGTTTCAGAACCGCCAAATCGCATAAGGTTTTTATCTTAAGAAAAAATTTGAGGTCTTCCGTGGCATATTCCCCTGCTTTTAATAACCTGTCGTAGTACTTTATATTTTGTTTGATGTGTCTTGCGTCATCAATACCGATTACCGACGGATTGACGACAATTATCCCTTTGACAAGATTGCGGTATCCCGTGTCTTTTTTCAGCAACTCAAGTACTAGGTCGAACCCGTCGTTCCAAGTAAGAATAACAGCCTTTTTATTTTTTTCCGCTATAGAATCCAGAGTCTCTTTAAAATCTGCGACATAAGTATTTAGTCCCCAGGATTGAATTGTCTTCATCTCTTTGTCAGGACGGTAAAAAGGGATATTATTATTCCTGTTTACGATGACATAGCTTTGAAACCCCGATTTAAGCGCGTTTTCGATGCTTCTATATATCCATCCCGCACCTATATGCGAGCTAGGGACAACTATCAAGGTTTTTTCTTTTTCCTCTTGGGGGAATTTAAAAAGCCGCGTTTTATAGAAAACGAAATACTTAGCCGGGCCTCGCTCGAGACCGAGGTTTTTTACTTCGTAATTTCGGCCCGAGGAATTCTTGTTTATTTGATTGATAATATGTATAAACTCGCCAAAGGTCGTGTTTCTGTAGATAACATAACGTTTCAAGTTATACCTATCAGTTGTTTCTTTGTTTGTTCCATCCATAACGCCAAATGCGAGCTTATAGTTTTTTTCTGCGATGTTTTTTGAACGGTTATCGAACATTCCGAAGGGATATGCAAATGTTTCAATTTTTCTGTCAACCAGTTTTTCAAGTTCATGACGAGATACGGCAATTTCTTGGTTGAGCGACTTTTCATCCAAGCGCGTAAGGAGCGGGTGCGTGTAGCCATGGCTGCCGAAATCAACCCAGTAAAGTTTCTGGAACTCAGCGATATCCTGAAAAGTCATATACTCGTTAGTCTTATTCAAAAGACCCGGAGACAAAAATAGTGAAATAGGGACTTGACTGCCTTTGATAAACGGAAGAATATTAATGGTGTTTTTCTTGCCGTCATCGACCGTCAGCAAAATGTTCTTATTGCCCAGCGAAGTGTACTTCTGTGGATTGTCCGAGAAATCGCTTAGGCGAACAATTGGGATGCCGGTTTCTTTGATATAGTCGATCTGCCATTCAAACACATCGGGCAATACCGAGTAAAGTTCGTCAAGCGAATTGTCGAATTGATGATAACATAGGGTAAGGTTTTCCGCCCGCAGGTACATACAAAAGATTAAAAAAAATAAAATAACAGCTATCGCTATTTTGTTAAAATATTTTCTCATGATATTACCTATTTATGGTGACAGAATTTTATAAATAAATATTGCTTTTGTCAAAATTTGGAGGATAGATCAGGCAGTAAATAGTTAAAGATTAAATTTGGCGATAAATAGGTATGTTCTTGCAAAATGGAATCAAGTTTGCTAAATTATATTAGCAGTTAAAAAAATAAGTATAGAGTTTTTTGTATAAAAAAGGAATTTTCTTATGTTTGAACACCATAGCCATCCTCTCATATCAATACAACGTTTGATTTGGAGAATGGTTTACAGCACATTGGCCGGCATATGCCTGATAGCGATTTCGCTTTTCATCGGTATGTGGGGTTATCACTATTACGAAAATCTAAGCTGGGTAGATTCTTTTGTTAATGCAGCAATGATTCTTTCGGGCATGGGGCCATTTGAACCGTTAAAAACTTCCTCAGGAAAAATATTTGCGGGATTTTATGCCCTGTATAGCGGTTTAGCGCTAATCACCATCGCTGCAATTATATTTGCGCCGATTATACACAGATTTTTACATAAGTTTCATTTGGAACAGAAATAATTTACCAGCCGGGATATTTACGAAATGAAACTTTTTAGTTTTGTTAAGTGTCTAATAAAGTGAAAAAGGAGGTGAAAAATATGAAAAGAGTAATTGCGATGTTGATGGCATGTATTTTTGCGGCGTCAGTCTGCACGGTAGCATTTGCTGACGAAAAATGGGAAGGCAAGAGCGAACAGTCCATGGAAAAAAAGCATCAGGAAAAACTCGACAAGATGACCAAGGATCTTAATCTTACAGTTGAGCAAAAAGACAAGATCTCCGCTCTTATGAAAGACAAAAGCGACAAGATGATGGCGGAAAAGAAAAAAATGATGGATGCTGAAAAGATTATAATGGACGACTACAACATGAAGCTTAAGGAAGTACTGACACCCGAGCAGGTGACAAAGCACGACAAGATGATGGAAGAGCACAAAGCAAAGATGGAAAAGATGAGGGAGAAAAAGAAAGAAAAAATGATGAAGAAAGGGACGAAAGAAGAACCGGCAGCACCAGCAGCAACGAAATAGGTTCTTAAAAGAAGGACGGTTTTATTGGTCTGAGTTTCTCAGCGATGAAAAACGTCCTTCTTTTTTTATTATAACTTTATTGTTGAACAGATTGCTTAAGTGTTGGGAGTATGATGATGCGGATGAGTATGATGTTCGGTTTTATGAAGCAAACTATGCCTGAAGCTGTATGAGAAAAAGACAAATAGTCCTAAAACAAGCCAAATAACAAATCTGGTCCAAGTAATGTTCGGAAGGCCGGTCATAAGGAAAATGCAGGAAGCAACGCCTAAAAGCGGAACAATCGGGCTGAAAGGCACTTTAAATACTCTGGGTTTATGGGGTTCTTTTACGCGAAGGATTATAACTCCGAAACATACCAGGCAAAATGCAAACAATGTTCCGATATTCGTCAAGTCAACCATTTCTTCAATATTGGTTAGTGCTGCAACCGTGGCAATTATGAGTCCGGCGGCAATGGTGGTTACATGAGGGGTTTTGAATTTTTTGTGAACTCGAGCAAAAATGTCCGGAAGCAGTCCGTCACGCGCCATTGAAAAGAAAATCCTTGCCTGCCCCATCTGAAGGACAAGTAAAACGGCAAGCTGTGCAGCAATAGAGCCGAAAGCGACAACAATTCCCGCCCAGTTAAGATTTATATGACGAAGAGCCAAAGCTAAAGGTTCAGCTTTTTCCTGGCTGAGAGCGCCTTTCAACGCGGAAAAAGGCATTATCCCTGTAAAAACTGCCGCCACAAGTATGTAAATGATAGTGCATATTATTAGCGAGCCGATTATTCCTATCGGCATATCCCTTCTTGGATTTCGCGTTTCTTCGGCAACCGTTGAAACGCAGTCAAATCCTATAAAAGCGAAAAAGACGATTGCCGCACCGGCTTTTATTCCGGCAAATCCGTTCGGCGAAAACGGAGTCCAGTTTTCCGGTTTTATAAAAAAAGAGCCCAAAACCACAAAAAAACCAAGCACTAAAAGTTTAATTGTAACAATAACAATATTGAACCTTGAACTTTCCTTGATGCCTCTTACCAAAAGAACAGTCAATAAAAGCACAATCGCGCTTGCCGGCAGGTTAAAAATAATCGGAATACCCAAAATATGCGGAGCGTTTTGCACCGCAGTAAATGTTTTTTGAAGCGCAGGTTGAAGTTCAGTGAACGGAACCCCGCTCTGCAATAATGCCGCAGCTTTATTGAACCCGTGCATAGCCGAACGGAAATCAAAAGTAATCCAAGCCGGAAGATCAATTCCCATGCTGTGTAATAATCCCACGAAATATCCGGACCAGCTTATGGATACGGCTATGCTTCCAACGCAGTATTCAAGCATAAGGTCCCAGCCGATTATCCAGGCAATCAGTTCTCCGAACGAGGCATAGGAATATGTGTAAGCGCTTCCTGAAATCGGCACAAGGGATGCAAGTTCAGCATAGCAAAGCGCCGCAAATCCGCAGGCAACGCCGGTGATTGCAAACGAAAGTATCAGTGCCGGGCCTGCGCCGGGACGTAAAGCATCGCCCGCAGCCGCGGTTCCGATTGTTGCAAAAATACCTGCGCCGATAATAACACCGACGCCGAATAAAATAAGTTCAACGGGGCCCAGGGCTTTTTTCAGCCGGTGTTCCGGAACGTGGCTTTCCGCAAGGATTGAATTTAGGTCTTTAAGCCTGAAAAGTTTGCTGGTCAAATTTTTTATCATAAAATGTTTTAACCCGAGAAACACAATTGGATTATGGAATTCTCCGAAAAAATCACTTCATCTTTTCGTCCAAAAAGTTGCTTACAGACCACTGGGGGGTATGCTCGCAACTTTTTGAACAAAAATATTTTGAGCTTTTTCGTCTCGGTTCGCATAACCAATCGCGGTTCTCGGGTTGATAATACCAAGAAAATAAAATTTTGTCAAAAGGATTTATTTTTACAGTACGCTATTTTATTTTAATAAAATATTTCTGTATAGGCACCCAGGCCGTCAGGAGATGCTCCGTGATTGTATATACAAAGTTTGATAACAAACCTTACCTTTTTGATTCCCATAAGGAAATTATTACCTGCCGTAAAACCTCAGAAATTAAAAAAACCTTTGAAAAAATGGACTCTTTTCTTAATCAAGGTTATTATTTGGCGGGATTTATTTCTTATGAAGCGGGATATAGCTTTGAGGAAAAACTTGATCAGGAAATAAACTATTCTTTTCCGCTGATATATATGGGATGTTATGAAAAGCCGTTTCAAGCCAACGATTTTTTGAAAAAAGCCAAAAATCCATTTAGTATTTCAAACATCCATCCCTCTATTTCTTTTGAAGATTATCATAACGATATTCATAGCATACGGAGTTTTATTTCAACGGGAGATGTGTACCAAATCACATATTGCCATAAAATGAAGTTTGCGTTTAAGGGAGATGCTCTTTCGCTTTTCCGTCAGCTTCTTGTTGAACAGCCGGTTCCATATCCCGCATATATTGAAACTGAAAAGTTTAAAATACTTTCACTGTCTCCCGAGATGTTTGTCCACAAAAAAGGGAGAATCGTAAACACCAAGCCGATGAAGGGGACATGGCCGCGGGGAAATAACTTTATCTCCGATTTGGCAGCGGGATACCGCCTAAAATATGACAAAAAAAATCGGGCTGAAAATGTAATGATAGCGGATCTTTTACGAAATGATCTTGGGCGTATCGCTGATAAGGTTTGGGTGAAACGGTTGTTTGAAGTGGCTCCGTATACCACACTCTACCAGATGACTTCATCGGTTTCTGCCAATGTTGATCAAAATATTTCTTTATATGAATTATTCAAAGCGATTTTTCCTTCAGGGTCGGTTACCGGAGCTCCTAAAATACGGGCAATGGAGATAATTCGCCAGCTTGAAGGAGAAGAAAGAAGAATATATACGGGCGCCATCGGATTTATAGCTCCTGACAGGACGTTATATTTCAATGTTCCCATAAGAACTCTTCTTTTAGACGGAGATCAGGGGGAAATGGGTGTCGGCGGCGGAATTATATGGGATTCTACATCCGAAGGCGAATGGGCTGAAAGCATGCTGAAAGCAAAGTTTCTTACCCGCCTTAGCAAAAATAGCCCAGCTTGAGTTGGGTAATTTCATGGAGGAGATATATACATATTTTGTGGAAATGCAAAAAGGGTAATCCACAGAAGTCCTTCGACTTCGCTCAGTACAGTGAGCCTGTCGAACTGCTGTGTCAGCAATGCGGCAGCCTGTCCGCAGAAGCTGTTGAGGCAATAAAGCGAATAGCTGTGTCTATTGCCGAAACGTAAAGCGAAGGCGGAGATAGCCGCGATAATTGCTGACACGTTTAGCGAAGGTGGATACTTTGGCGAAATCCGCCAAAGATGGAGCAGGTATGGGCTCCATAAGTTTATCAAACTGAAAAATTAGATGCTTTTTAAAAATTTATGTATAATATCAGCTCATTCCATTATTAAGTCCAAAGCTATGGAGAGATTGTGGCATTAATAAGGGTAAAATCCATTTTGTTTTTGGGAACATCAATTTTAGTGATAATGTCCGGCTGTGCGGCGAATCGTCCTTTATTGCACAGGGGTTGGATAGGAGGCGAATATGAAACCGCAAAAAAACCTTTCATAAAAATGCCTCCTTCGCTGAAAGATGAAAGAGAGTTAGTCCCGGCATTACCTGATGAAATAAAGAAAAATCAAAAAGGAGCAGTGATAGTTACAAAAATAACGGAAAACACGCCCGCAGGCGAGGCGGGCATTAAAGAAGGGGATCTCATATTAAAATTACAGGGAAGAAAAATAAAGAATGTCCGTGTTTTAAGGAAGATGGTTGATTCGGTGATTCCCGGACAGACCTTGGTTTTAACTATATACCGCAACGGGGAAATAAATGAATACCCGGTAACGGCAGGAAAGGAAAGTTTCAAAAAAATGAAGTACTTCTATATCGGGTTTCGTTTAAGCCCATATATGGATATTTTCCCGGACCCGGATTTTTCTATTTTTTCAATAGTCAGTTATAAGGAAAACAGCGGAAGAATGCTTTTGAATTCTCCTGTCAGCCAATACGTGTTAAAAAATTCAAACTATAAAAATTATGCCAATAATCCTATATGGGATCTGTGGCTGGGCATCTTTGGTTTCGGCGGAAGTGAATCTATAATCAGCCAGGAAGTAGTTAAAGTTGGGAAAAAATAGAAAAAAATGACGGTCCGCCCGCTCCGAAGGAGTGATGCGAGACGTCGCCCCGATACATCGGGGAGCGGAGGAATTGCAGTGGAAAAACAGCTTAAAATTTCGGAACTTCAAATTGAAAGATCAAAATTTAAGCCGGTACTGCCCGAGGTATTAAAAGGCGGCCCGTCTTCGGTAAAACTAAAATTCGGCAAAGCAACGGAAAGCATTGCCCATAAGGATGAAGTAAAAAACCTTTTCGCTACTACTTACGGATTACCTTGCGTAACTTTTGCTAAAGGGATAAATAGTCCCGTCTCAAGAAAAACTGTTAAAGTAGGCGTAGTACTTTCCGGAGGCCAAGCTCCTGGCGGGCACAACGTTATTGCGGGAATTTTTGACGGCTTGAAAAAAGCGAATACAAAAAACAAGCTCATTGGTTTTTTAGGGGGGCCTTCAGGCATTCTTGAAAATAAAATGAAAGAAATAACCGCTCCTTTAATGAATGAATACAGGAACACCGGCGGGTTTGACATAATACAGTCCGGCCGTACCAAAATAGAATCGCCTGAACAGTTTGAATTGACAAAGAAAAATCTCGTAGATAATAAAATTGATGCGCTAGTTGTTATCGGCGGCGACGATTCCAATACAAATGCAGCTCTTTTGGCGGAATATTTGAAAAATGAGCAAACGAATATCAGCATTATAGGCGTTCCCAAAACAATTGACGGCGATTTGAAAAACGAAAACATTGAAACATCATTCGGGTTTGACACGGCAACTAAGATATATTCCGAGCTTGCCGGAAATATATGCCGCGATGTTAACTCGGCGCGCAAATATTGGCATTTCATCCGTTTAATGGGGAGAAGCGCTTCTCACATAACATTGGAAGTCGGATTTAAAACCCAGCCGAATATTGTTTTAATAGGCGAAGAAGTGCTTGCAAAAAATATGACACTTTCCCAAGTTGTAGATAATATAACCAATATTATTGTTCGTCGGGCAGAACAAAAGAAAAATTTCGGCGTTATTTTAGTGCCTGAAGGCCTGATTGAGTTTATACCGGAAATGAAAGAGCTTATAACTGCGCTAAACGATGTCCTTGCGGAGAACGAAGAAAGCATAAATGCTTTATCCCACATTGAGGAAAAGAGAAGCTTAGTATATACCAAACTTCCCGGCCATCTCGCAGAGCTTATGAAGTCGCTTCCGGATTCCATTGAAGCCCAGCTTATGCTTGACCGAGACCCTCACGGAAATGTTCAAGTATCACAAATTGAAACTGAAAAGCTTCTGGTTGAAATGGTGAAAAGCAAGCTTTCAGAACTGAAAAAAACCGGCCAATATCAGGGCAAATTTTCCGCGATTACTCATTTTTTCGGTTATGAAGGACGCTGCGGGGCACCGTCAAATTTTGACGCAAATTATACCTACGCGTTAGGTTATACATCTGCCGTGCTAGCATTAAACGGTTTTACCGGCTATATCTCGTCAATTAAAAAACTAGTTAAGGATACGAATATGTGGGAATGCGGAGGAACGCCTCTTACCATGATGATGAACATTGAGCGAAGAAAAGGGAAAGAAAAACCTGTTATACAAAAGGCTTTGGTGAAACTTGACGGCGCGCCGTTTAAAATATTTGAGAAAAATAGAGAAACGTGGGCA
>JAPLKN010000127.1 GCA_026388075.1 Elusimicrobiota bacterium | reverse complement strand
TTCAAATATTTCTATCCACGCTATCAAAAAGGCCCAAAATATGTTAAATGATCGGCCGCGGAAAACATTAGATTTTTATACTCCGCACGAAGTCTTCAATAAACTGTTAACCGTTGCACTGGAAACTTGAATCTACACAGCTACCTATTTTTTTTTTTCAAATTCAGAAAAAGGAAAATCATCAATAAACGACTTTACAGCATCATCCCCGACCGGCTTGCTGTAGTGGATCTGAGCAAGTTCTTCCTTTTTCTCCTGAATAGCTACATCCCAATTTTTGAAAACGGATGCTTTTGATATAGGTTCCCTTATTTCTTTTTGTTTGATAAGTTCGATTACTTTGTCCCAATGCGGATTAAATTCATTAAAGATAAGAAACAGATCGTAAAAATCCCTGTATCTGGCTCTGCCGCTGCAAGCTCGCACTTTTTCAGCGCAAATTTCGTTTATGTCCATTACCATAACACTAGCCTGAACACCCCATACATTTTTATACTCTATCTTTTTCGGCGGAATTGCGACATTTTGCATACAATCGATCTCCACTTTCAGAAAATTAGGTAAACCGAGAGGTCCTTGATATTGTACGCGTTCAAGCTTTATAGTAGCTTTTGATCTGTATTCTTTTTTTACGATTATATAGCCGGTATTTTCCAGTACCGTTTTTATCTCTTCAACAGTGACAGCCGGATCTATGGCAGTAAAATCCAGATCTTCTGAAAACCTGTATTGGGGCAGATAACAATGATGTATAGCCGTACCGCCTTTAAAAACAAGTTTATCTTTGAGAGACGATTCAAATATTATTTTAAGCACTACGGCAAGAAAATAGTCTTTTTCCGCGGTAGAAAGATCATATTTTAGTGTGCGCCTGTTAATAATGTTCAGTTCTTGTTTAGAAATTAAGCTTATCGTCAAAGTATATTCTCCATTTTGCGTTAAATTTCTTTGATCCTTTGGTTAATCTGTCGTAGCTATTTTTCCCTGCGACTTTTTTATGCAGATCGTCCGTATTAACGCCGACAACGTCAAGCAAAAAACCTATTTTCCTGATAATACCGGCGCCAAATTTAAGAGCGTACTCTTTTAAGAGAAGAAAATCTATGTCCTGTTTGTGATCCTTTAGTTTTTCCATTACGAGGCTTATAGTGTAGGAATTTGAGCGGAAATACAGCATATCAAGAATAGCTTTTTCTTTGTTCGCAACATTTACAAGGCCCTTATCGGAATGCTGTTCGCTGAAACCAAAGTAAAGATCTTTTTTTATCTTAAAAAATCTTATTTGGATATTTTGCATTTCATATTTCCGCGCCCGGACAAATGTTACCGCATCAACGGTAGATAACATCTGGTCAAACATCCCGTGATACTGCAGGGCATTTTCAAATGAAATGTATGATTGTCGGTTAAGGGCTTGTGCGATAGCCATACCGGAAATATCGTTAAACGCCAGGCTGCTCAAATCCGTAATCACAACATAAAGTCCTTTTTTGATGCGAACAAGCCAACCGGACTTTAACAAGAAGGATATTCTGTCTTTAATTGTTTGAATTGATCTGTATTTGTCTTTTAGTAAGTCCCTCAATTGCTCAAAAGACACTATACGGCCATATCGGACTATGGCTTCTTCCAGAAATTTTGCATCATTTCCTGATAGAATAGTGTTAGATGTGCCCATATAATATCCTTTTATGGCTACTTTATGGTAATAATATACACTAATAACGATATTTTGTCAAGTATTATTCACGTATTAATCAAATTATGTCAATTTTAAGTTAATGACTCCTTGAAATAATGAACCTTTAAAACACATTGATTTTTATAATATTATCTTTAAAATATCAGACGATATTTAGACGGTTATTAGACGATTGTCAAGTGTTAATTTCTTCACTACGCCGCCACGAATTCAATTCTACCTCTTTCTCCCCCCTGCAGTTCCGATAAATCGGAACAACGCGCAGGGGCTATCGTTTATCTTAAAACTTATGGCCGTCTTGAAAATTTATCTCGCAGTGAGTTCCATCGCAAAACGGCTTGTTTTTAGACTGCCCACAACGGCATAAAGTAACGCGGTTTCTGATCTCGTATAAAGTCCCGTCCTCTGATTGAACCGGGATTCCGCCTTTTACCCAGAGAGGGCCGCTTTGCCTGCGGAAAGGATCTTCAACAAGACTGATCTGTATTTTGAAATTCGGCTCAATCCGCTTTTTTGATCCTTTTTCCCAGGCAACCAGCCGCCCGGAGGGGCAATCGCAGGCGTCCGCAATCGCCATTTTTTTTGATTCGGGCCTGTCTGAACGCAATGCCAATTCCCATGCACTGCCCCCGCGATGGCAGAAACGGCCGACCGCGCAAAGATCTTGCGCGTCGGTAAGTATAAGATCTCGTCCTTCAATTACTTGAGCCTGTTCGGAATACTTTGTTTTATCGGCAGTTTCCGTACCGTCAAAACCGTTTTTTAGATGGGCCCCGTCGCAAAACGGCTTGTTTTTAGACTGCCCACACCGGCACAGAACATAAGATTCCTGATCGGGATATTTCTCGCCCGCTTTCCAGCTTTTCGGAACGCCGCTTTCATCAGAAATTATTATTTCTTTTCCTAAAGGGACCGAACCTGAAACAGTATAAGGGCCGTTTTTGGTTATCTTTATCTTAGCCTTGAGGTTCTTTTTTTCAGCCATACGCCTCTCCGTCTATTTGAAATCTGTCTTCTCCATGAAGTCTTGAAATTTGGACGTATTGTTTTCTGCTTTGGACCAACGTTCAAGCTCTTTAATATTCACTTTCTTTTTCTGGGCCTCAGCTACCATAACCGCCTGCTCCAAAGACTGGGCGTCGTTCCAGTAATAATAAGCCGATAACCTGTCTTTTACGCAGTCAGTCGGCGTTAATAGTTTTAATTTCCCCAGATTAAAAAATTCTTTTATTGGTTCGTTCCCTATGGATACGGGCGGGGCAACAAAATCAATAACATATTCTGTTTTTGGACTGCTGAATATTCTGCCTTTTTTTTCGCTAAATCCAATCTCTTTCAGCGCGTTTTGGACTTCCTTCAGGCTGCTTTCAGTAACAAAGTCAAGGTCATAAGATTGATAATTATTTTTGCTATAAATTGAAACGCATGCGCCGCCGACTAATACTGCTTCAATATTCTTTCTAGACAAGTTATCGGCTACAAGTTGTGCGAGTTCAAGAATGGTGAGTTTAGAAATGTTTTTCAAATAGGCTTACCTGCTTTCCGCGGCCTTGTGCGAAGCATGTAATATTTCTGCATCTCGCTTTCGGGCAAGAATGCAAATGCTTTCTTGATAAGCGCTTTTAACTCCCCTACAAACGGATACCTTGGGTTAAACTGGTAAATTCTTACCCTTCCCATTAGACGGCTCACAACTATCCCGCCATTTTCAAGCCGCCTCATCTGCTGCTGAACCGCATTTACGCGGATACCAAAAGTATTGGCTATCTTATTGGGATAGCCTTCCCCGTAGCGCTCAATAAAAAACAAAATGCGTTCAGTGGTTTTATTTCCAAATAATGATTCTAGCATAATACTTTACTCCATGAAATAAAGATCAATTGCCTGCCTTCCTGACTTCGTGAAATATAAATCAATTGCTTACATTCTAGCGCTTACCATATTATATGGTAATAATACCATACATTATGGTAAATGTCAATAGTTACCATACAACATCGCTTTAGTCCATATTTGTATGGCAATCCGAGTCCGTTTCAGGTTTGACTAGTAAAACTTATCTTCCCCCCGCTCGCCTTTCGAGTTCAATTTTACACCTTTATTCTATGTTTTTCAACGATTCTTAGAACATCCCTAATTTGATATAATATGCCCATGACTAAAATCAACTTTCAGCGGATTTTAAATTTTTTATTTTTAATAGCTTTTTTGCTTTTTGGCGCGTGCGCGGGGCCACAGCGTTTCGTGCGAAAAGCGCCGGCGCCTGAGGATATGCCAAAGCATGGCGTGTTTGTAAATCCGTTGCCTGGCTCTCATGTGATTTCAAATTTCGGGCCGCGAGGCCGTGAGTTTCATGAAGGCATTGACTTAAAGAAAAGTAAAAAAGGCGGTGATTTTGTGATTGCCGCACGGGCCGGCATGGTGAAGTTTGCGAAAAAGCAGTCTGGGTATGGGCGGATGGTGCTCATACGACATAAGGATGGGTGCTACACACGCTATGCTCATTTGAAAAAGATATTTGTAGAGGAAGGTCAAACGGTTGCAGCAGGCGAGAAAATCGGGACCGTTGGCTCTAGCGGCCGTGCAACCACCCCGCATTTACATTTCGAAATCATTACAAGAACAGGTTGTCCGGTAAACGCCCGACCTTACTTAAAATAAATCCCACTCCCCCAGTTTTACTCCTCTGTAGATTTCTCCCCTATTGATTTGCCCCCGTAGTTTTCACTGAAAACTGGACACAGGGGCAAGCAGAAACCTGGACATGGGGGAAACGCGGGGGCAAAAAAAAGAAGGCGACCAAGTGGTCGCCTTTTATCCCCCGAGGGCGCTCCTTATACTCCCCCCAGGTAATATATTAATAGCTTAGAAAGGATGATTCGTCAAGGGGAAAAGCAGTTTTACTGTGTAAAACTTGGCGTGGGGTCTCCAATTAATAAAAGCTTATTGAAATCGTAATTGACATTTCAATGCTTAGGATATAAAATATAATTAAAGCATCTGAGGTAACGTTCTGAGGTGTTCAAAAATTAGAAAGTTAACAGCCCCCATCCCCACTGATTCGTTTTGCATTCGCAAAAGCGAATCAAAACGATGGGGATAAACATGGGGGTGATTCCCTGAGAAGCAGGGAATCAAAGTCGCCCTCCGCATGTTTTGCTTACGCAAAACAAGACAGCTGAGGCGCCGATTTAGAAAAACATTGAAGGCTACCCCCATAGTTTTCAAAGTCGAAAACTAAACATGGGGGCTCCTATTTAGGAGAAACTTATTGAAGTCGGGAGGTAGTCATGTTAAGAAAGTTGATGTTTGTTTTGTCTTTTGTTTTTTTTGTTGCTTATGGGGTGTCCTTTAGCGCGGAATCCACAGGCCCTGGCAGTAAGGAGACAGCGGTTTCTGCATCCGAAGAGAAGGCGGAGCAGCCTGAAAGCAATATCACAGTTTCTGACGCAAAATTTTGTACATCAGTAAGTGAAAGAGAGCCCGTTGGAGCAAATACTTCTTTCTCAACTGAAAATAATGTTGTCTATTACTGGTCTAATGTTAAAACAGATGCAGCCCCCGCTTCAATTTCGCATGTTTGGACATTCAATGGCGAAAAAATGGCGGAAATATCATTAAACATAAAAAATGAAAGGACTCGTACCTGGAGTTCCAAAACACTTATGCCGGAATGGACGGGAGAGTGGACGGTAGAAACAAAAGATTCAAATGGAAATACAATTAGAAAGGATTCTTTCACATATAACAAGACTGAGGCCACGCCCAAGAGCACTGAATCTGAAGGATCCCGGACAAAATAAGGATCCCTTTGCTGTTTCCAGCGAGAAATAAGACCGCAGGGACTCCGATTTATTCAAACTTATTGAAGTCGCCGCATTGGTAATGGCCATTCAACCTACGAGGTTGAACGGCATGAATCCGTGCCAGCTTTACTTGTTTTACTTATTCAATCCCCGATTTATTTCCCATCCGCCTTTGCTAAACCGCCAACCAACCCTCCTCCTACGCTAAGCATTTCGGCAATAAACCGCGATTATTTTCACCTTCACTATACGTGTCGTCTATAAGCACGGCTATTCGCCGTATAGTCGCCACAGTTTCGGTGGACAGGCATCGCATTGCCTCAACAGCTACGGATGACACAGCGGGGGTTGGTTCGGTTCCGACCAAAAATCAAGATTCAAAATTAACTACGAGACCCCGGATTATTTTTCTAATACTTCAGAAAAGAACGCGTATCCTTCCAGAATACTTTCACAGATCATTTGTACAATATTTTTGAAATCTCCCAAATCGCCCTTGCTTAATGCCATGTAGTAAGCATATCTGTGCTCTACTTTGATAATTGCCGGGGCAATCCCCTTGCTTAGGCATTGGGTAATCATAATTAAACGGCCTACCCTTCCGTTGCCATCAAAAAAAGGATGGATTGCTTCAAACTCATAGTGGTCTTTTGCGATTTTACCGATAATATCGTTCCCGTATTTATTTATTTGCCCGATAAACTGTCCCATTTTTAGCGGGACTTCCTGAGCAGAAGGAAGCTTTTTTTCAGTATTGGTAAGATTTACATAGCCATCCCTGTATTTTCCCGGCAGTTTATTATTAAAGTTATACATAACGATCTCGTGAAGTTTAAATATGTATTCTTTGGTAATTTTGAAGTTCGGTTTTACACTTTCAAGCACAAACTGCAGAGCATTTCGGTGGTTTACGGCTTCAAACACTTCAAACAGCTCTTTGCCCGGAACTTTTTTACCGTCAAAAGCATCTTGCGTTTCTTTTTTCGTCATTCGGCTGCCTTCAATAGCGTTGGAATGATACGTTATTTGAAGGAAGAATTCGTCGCGAAGTTTTTTGTTGGTTTTTAGAAGCCTGATCGGATCATTGATTTTCTTTTTGAGATCAAAAACGATCTTTCGTTGGTCAACATATTCTTTAAAAAGCTGGTCGATATCCCTTGCCTGTCGAAGATGCGGTTTTACATCTTTATCAAGCCAGCGATAGACCGTTTTGTAGGGAACTTCCATTCTTTTGGCGAGCTCTGAGCGGGATATTTTGGTAACAGACAGGATTTGAAGGAGTTTTTCTTTGTCACTTAGCCGATATTTCATTTATTTGCTCTCCCGGCACTATAGGACATATGCCACGCATATTACTGCAATATCAATATACCATATGTCCTATTAAATGTCAAGCATTATTTATTATATGTCCTATGCCAAACATAAACAGCCTTTCTGATCTTAAAGTATATTTAAAGTAGTATATCAAGTGCTTTATTTGAAAAGCAGGTTAAGGTTAAATAAAACATCAAAATTCAAAAATCAAGATTCAAAATTAACTACAAGATCCCGGATCAAGCCCGGGATGACAGATTCTTCCTGGATTCCTTCCCCCTGAACTGCAAGGTTAAGATTGAGACCCCTGCTGTTTTGATTCTCAAAACAAGGCGCAGGGGCAGGCAGGCTAAGGTTGAGCACAACAACTGCTTAGATCCCGAATCCCTTGAAAACCTTTCAAACTGTCACCCTGAACTTGTTTCAGGGCCGGGATGACAGGACAACCCAACCCAACCCTCCTCCTGCGCTAGACGCGATATCATAAACGTGGCTATTTGCCACACAGATCTCGCAGCTACGGATGACACAGCGGGGGTTATTTTAACGCCTTTGCCAATTCTTCAACGCTAAACGGCATACCGCTGTATTTCAATATGCGTTTATGGGCATCAATTCCGGTTTCAAGTTTTAAAAGGTTTGCAAACTGTCCTGTGGCATTGTTTTCTACAACAATTATTTTTTTAGCTCTTAAAAGATAATCTTTTGTTGAAGGATGCAGTGGATGCACCTGGCTGAAATGAAGCATGGCCATATTTTTACTTTTTAAAACGTCTAATGCTTCTTTAATAGCGCCGTATGTTGATCCCCAGCCAATAATGAGTGTTGAATATTTCTTTTCCCCTTCAAAAACCGGCTCAATTATTTCCTTTTTAATTTTTTCATATTTTTTCAGGCGTTTATTAACCATCGAAACCCTTACGCTTTCGCTTTCGGTAATGCGGCCGGTTTCATCGTGCTCGTCCGAATCCAGCGCAACCACGCCTTCTCCAAAATCCGGTATACCTCTTGGCGATATTCCGTCCTTTGTTAAAGAATATCTTTTGTAGTCCTGATTGGTTTTAACGACATATCTTTCAATAGTGGATTTAGAGATATCAAAATTGGGTATATTGCCGTATGAATCGGCAAGATATTGATCGGTAAGAAGGAAAACCGGTACTTGAAATTTGTCGGCAAGATTAAATGCCTTTTGAGCAAGATGAAAAGCGTCGGTTATATCTTTTGGGGCAAAAATAATTCTGGGAAATTCTCCGTGCCCGGAATATAATACCAGGTTTAGATTACCCTGTTCGGTTCTTGTCGGAAGCCCTGTTGCAGGGGCAGGCCTTTGACCAACATTTATAACAAGAGGGCTTTCAATCATACCGGCAAGGCTTACCCCCTCACACATCAAAGCAAATCCGCCCCCAGCGGTTGAAACCATTGCCCTTGCGCCGGCATACCATGCCCCAATTGCCATATTTATGGCACTTATTTCATCTTCAGCTTGTTCTGCGATGATTCCCGCATCAGAAGCATGTTCGGAAAGAAACGTTATTACTCCCGTGCTGGGAGTCATAGGATAAGCTGAAATAAAATCGCATCCGCCAGCAAGGCATCCCAAAGAGAGTGCTTCAATACCGCTTATAAGGATTTCTGATTTTACGGAAGGATTCGTAGAGATATTTATTTCTATATTTTCCGTTTCAAGAATTTTTAAGCCGGCTTCATAACCCTTTTGGGCCGATAGCAAATTATTGTCAATAATATCCCTTGTTTTTTTTGAGAAAAAATCGGAAAGGTATTTTTCAATTATTGATTTATCAACCTTAAAAAGTCCCAATATAAGAGCGACAGCGACGGTATTTGAATAAATCGCTCCGCCGGATTCTTGCGCGTACTTTGAAATAGGCACATCAATTATTTGTAGATTCGTGTTTATTTTCTCTTTTTCGCCGACAATTATTGTATCTTTAGTTATTCGGTGGGCAAGATGAGGTATTGCGTCTTGATCCAGAGGTATTAGCAAATCAATTTTATTAACAAATGCGGAAACGCGTTTTGAAGTAATTCTAAGCTGAGTGGAATTGCTCCCTCCGCGAATTCGCGACATGTACTCTTTTGTGGCAAAAACATTATATCCGGCTTCTTTAAATATTCCGGTCAAAAGTTTTTCTACAGTTTGAATTCCCTGCCCCGCTTCACCGCAGATAACTATTGAGATGTCGTCGTTAAATTGTTTCATAAGATCTACATTGATATACCAGCAATTTGAATATCAAACGTCAAATATCAAATGTCAAAAATATTGTATCCGCCCAGAGCGGATGATTTAAATAAGTCCCGAGTAGTCGGGACACCTCAATTTTAATTTTTGATTCTTGATTTAACTTTTCTAATGTAACCGATTCTACAGACACTCGCAATGTATTTCGTAGTATGCTCTCGGATGCAGGCACGCAGGACATTCTTCAGGGGCTTCTTTGCCTTCGTGGATATAACCGCAGTTTCTGCAGCGCCATTTTACTGAACTATCTTTTTTAAATGTTTTATTTCTAGATATATTTTCCGCTAAAATCAAATACCTTTTTTCATGGCCTCTTTCGGCAATTGAAATATTATTGAAGCAGTCAGCAACCTCATCAAAACCCTCTTCTTCCGCAATCTTGGCAGCTTCCGGGTAAAGCTTTGTATGTTCAAGATTTTCTCCAGCAGCAGCAGCTTTAAGGTTTTCAAGAGTATTCCCGATTTTTCCTGCCGGATATGTTGCTTGAATTTCCAGATCCCCGCCTTCCAAAAACTTAAAAAACCTTTTTGCGTGCTCTTTTTCATTCTCGGCAGTATCTGAAAAAATCCAGGATATTTGTTCATAGCCCTCTTTTTTCGCCTGCGAGGCGAAATAGGTGTAACGGTTCCTTGCCTGTGATTCTCCTGCAAATGATGCCAGAAGATTTTTTTCTGTCTTTGTGCCTTTAATGCTTTTCATGTAAGCCTCCTTTTACCAACATAAGCCGTTTCATCTGCGCTCCACCTCATCAAGAAGTTTGCGTATCTGCTCAGGTGCCGGAAGTTCCTTCTGAAGATTTTTCGGCAGGGTCTGTGTTATACGATAGTTAGCTACTGCTATTGGCTTATTGCTCACTTTGAGGGCGTATTCAACAATCGTTCTCTTCTTTTCTTTGCACAGGATAATACCTATAGATGGATTTTCGCCTTTTTCCCGCAGAGTGCTGTCCAATGCTGCTAAATAAAACTGCATTTTCCCAACATGTTCCGGTATAAACTTTCCGATTTTGAGCTCAACCGCCACCATACATTTTAAGCGGCGATGATAAAGCAGAATATCAATGAAATATTCTTCACCTTCTATTTCAAGCCGAAATTGATTGCCCATGAACGCAAAAGCCCCGCCCATTTCTACGAGAAAACGGTTGACTTTAGCAATCAATGCCCGTTCAAGCTCCATCTCGCTGTGTTCTTCGCCAAGTTCCAGGAAGTCAAATGTATATTCGTCTTTGACTGCAAGTTTCGCCTGGTGCTTAATCGGCGCAGGCAGCGCCTTATTGAAATTGGTCTGATTCAGCAATGTTTTTTCATAACTTTGATTTTCAATCTGATGAATCAATACATTCTTAGTCCAGCCCATTCGCTTTGCCATTCTGATATAATACTCACGTTCAAGATCATCCTTGCATTTAGCCATAATAATTAAATGTTTGGCCCAGCTTATTTCTCCAACCAGTGGTTGGAGATTTGCCTTATTGCAGTACTCCACATAAAATTGGCGCATATACCATAGATTCTGCGATGAAAAACCTTGCATTCCGTGAAACTCTTGCTGCAAATCCTGTGCCAATGTTTCAACCACTGCTTTTCCCCAGCCATGCTTTTTTTGCCGGTCTACAATCATCATTCCTATGTCCCAATAAAGATTAATTAGTTCTTTGTTGACTGCCTTTAGCGCGTCATACTGGGCAGAAAGTATTCTTTGTTTGACATCCTTAAAGAGGATAAGGTATTCGTCTTTTCTTATTTCTTTTGTCACGAATTAACTCCTTATTATACTACCGAATTATTACTGCCGATGGCACAGTCAGTCTTCCAACCAACCCCGGAGGTTGGTCTAGTGCTATACAATTACCTTCGCCCTAACCGCGGATCGGCTTGGTTTTGTACCCCAAATTTATTAAATCCTTTTAATACATCGGATATTTTTCTGAGGTGTTCTTGTTCCTGAACGATAAGTTTATCCACATCCTTATGAAAACCTTCCCAGACATATCTTTTCATTTCATAATAAAAAAGTATTGAATCTTTTTCAAAACCTATCGCTAACTCAAGAGCCTGTTTGTCATTTCTTATTTTTCTGGCGATCTCATAACCTTGCTTGTTTTTTGTAAATACATTTTCCGAAACAAGCGCAAGCATATAGTCGGCATATTCTCCGGGATAGCGTTCGGCTGGCTCATTCGTGTCCATTTGTTTTAAAATAGTTTCAAAAACTGCGATATGGAGTTGTTCTTCGTTGGAAAGATATTCAAATATCTTTTTTGCCCCTTCGGCCTTCACCGACTTTGCGGCTTGATCGTAAAAATCCCTGCCGTTTTTTTCTATTTGAACAGCAAATTTTACTATCTCACTTGAATTAAAAAGATTTCCCATTAATAAACCTCTGCTAAAACGAGTTAACACCCCGATTGGTACCACGACAACCTAGTCCCACCCCCGAGGAGTACGTACGCACACCTCGGGGGTGTACTTACACATTAAATATATTTCAAAAAGAAAGAATCTGCTTCTTCTTTTGTTTTTGTGTTATAAAATTCTTTAAGATCCTTCTTTTCCCTTAGTCCGACTTGATGCATTATCTGGCATTTTATGTCTTCAAACTTGGTTACAGCAACGCTAAAGCTAGTCAAGCCCGCTCCCAAGAGTAAAGGATAGAATTCTTCAAATGCGGCAATTTCTCCGCAAAGGCATACTTCTTTCTTTGCCTTCTTTCCTTCCCTGGCCGTAATTTCAATAAATTTGAGCACCGCAGGATGAAGTATATGGTATCGTTTTTCTGCAATCATATTACCCCGCGAAGCGGCTAAAGTGTATTGCAGTAAATCATTAGACCCAATATTTACAAAATCAACCTCGTTCAATATTTCTTTAATCATCATTACGGCACCGGGTGTTTCTATCATAGCGCCGATCTTTATAGGATTATGCTTAAAATCAGATCTTTCTTTTTTAAGCAGGTCTTTGGACTTTGCAACTATTCGTTTAAAGGTAAGTATGTCCCCCACATCGGACACCATAGGAAATAGTATCCGCACGTTTCCGTTCTCGTTTGCGCGGAGAATTGATTTGAGCTGAGTAATGTAGAGATACTCAAAAACTTCAGCGGCAATCGCTCCTCTCAGTTCAAGATCGGGATTAACATTTTCCGGCACAATTAAAAAAGGAGGCAATTTATCCGTACCGATATCTAAGAGACGCACTGTAATCGGCCGGTCCGGAATGTGATTAAAAATATGGTCATACATTTTGAGCTGTTCTTCTTCAGTAGGTGCGGAATCCCTTTTTGCAAAAAGAAATTCCGTTCTCAAAAGCCCTATACCGTCATGAGGAATTTCATGCAAAGTGTTTAAATCTTCGGGCGTGCTGATATTTAGCTTCAAAGATATCCGCTGGCCGAGCTTAGTTTGAGCGGAAACATTACGTTTTTTTACGCATAGATTCTTTTTTTCATTTATGCTTTGAATCTTTTTATCATAATACTCGGTAGTTTTTTGGTCCGGATCAAGAATTACTTTCCCTTTTGAACCGTCCAAAAATATTTGACAACCGCAGTCAAGTTCCTTTTCTACATTAATTCCAAACACCATCGGGACGCTGAAACTGCGCGCAAGAATTGTGGCATGGCTTGTAATGCCTCCTTCCTCTGCAACAAATCCAAGCACATGGTCCTTATTCATATTGAGTATCATTGAAGGAGTAAGAAGCTTCGCTGCCACTATTACCGGCTGTGCTTCTCCGACGGGGCACTTAAAACCGCCGGTTTTTTCCCTAAACGCACCAAGAATGCGGTCTCTGGTATCCATGAAATCGTGTGCAAGCTCTTTGAAATGTCCGGATTGTGTTTCATATTTTGAGATATATTCGCCAAACACATCGCTTACGGCATGTTCGGCATTGATAAGTTTTTCCGAGATAAGCCGTTCCACCTTTTCTTTAAGCCTTGGATCTTCCAGCATCAATAAATGAACGCCAAAAATATCTTCGGCTTTTTTATCTTTAAGCTCTTTTGAAACATGAACCATCTGCGTCATTTCCGATTTAGCTTTTGATAAAGCGGTATCAAAGCGGTTTATTTCAGTTTTAACATCAGTATTTTCAATAAGGTAATGAGGAAGGTCGGAATCAACTCTGCCAAGGTAAAGGCAGACGGTTCCTTTTACAATGCCTGAAGCAATAGGATTACCGTGGAGTATTTTCATATTTAAAATAGGGACACTGTAGATTCAAGTTTCCAGTGCAACGGTTAACAGTTTATTGAAGACTTCGTGCGGAGTATAAAAATCTAATGTTTTCCGCGGCCGATCATTTAACATATTTTGGGCCTTTTTGATAGCGTGGATAGAAATATTTGAAAAAT
>JAPLKN010000126.1 GCA_026388075.1 Elusimicrobiota bacterium | reverse complement strand
ATACTTCTTATTAACTTGACAATTCCCTGCAGCAAGCTGCAGGGTTACCTTGAGAATTCCTTCTCCCCTGGTGGGAGAAGGTGAGGATGAGGGGGCTGAATAAAACCTGTGTTCGCATGTTCACCCTCACCTCAATCTCTCGGAGCCATAGGCTCCTATGAGCCGAGGCCTCTCCCATCAAGGGAGAGGATAAAACGCATATTCAGCTGATACCGCACAGTTTGCTGGGTGGAGGTTCATTTTTTTGAAATGCCAAAAAAAATCAATAGTTGAACATAGGCGAAGAAATCATGTTGAAAAAAATTTAGGAAGTTGTAAAAAACAGTTTATTCAGAAATTTCAGGTCTTTCTTGGATCTCTTCAATAAACTTAACTTTAACTCCGTCAGAAAGCTGCGCCTGGGTAGCTATTACGACAAGGTCATCTACCAAAAGGCCGTCTTCTATTACGGTTTGGCTGGATAGCTTGTCGCCCAGTTTGACTGTTCGCATCTCTATTACGCCTTCACCGGGTTTGGTTGCGTCGGGTTTAACAATGGGGACAAGAAAAGTCTGTCCTCCCAGGGTTACAACACTATCTGTGGGAACTAAAATAGCATCTTTAAATTCTTTTAAAGCTATAACTCCGCGCGCAAACATACCCGATCGGAGAAGCCCGTCTTTGTTTTCTAAAGTAATCTTAATTGTAGTAGTTCTGGTTCTTTCTTTTACGGTAGGGGCGATTTCTCTTAAAATTCCCATAAACATCTTATCGGGATAAGCGTCAACATCAACCTTTACAGCCAGCCCGATTTTTAAAGTTGTCATATCTTTTTCAGGTATGTCCGCTTCAACTATGGTTGCGCCCGCCGATATAAACTTGGCGATTATATCCTGCGGTGTTACATAATCTCCCTGCCTAATCAGAATTTCTGCTAAAAGCCCGTCTGCGGGCGCTACAAGGTTTGTTTTTGAAAGAGCGCTTTGGGCCAGTTCATATTCAGACTGCGCGGCTTTCATTTTTGCTTCAGCGGACTGGGTTTCAAACCGAGCTTCCTGAAGCTTGCTTTCAGCTAAAGCTTTCATCTTAAATAGATCTTCGTAAACTTTAAGCCTTTGCGCCGTGGAAAAGTAAGCTGATTGTTCGCTTGTGTACTTGCTTCGCGCGAAATCGGTTTTTGTATAAGCGTCTTTCGGATCAAGAGAACAGATAATCTGGCCTCTTCCAATTTTGGCGCCTTCTTTAAAGTTGTATGAAGCTATCACTCCGTCAGTTTCAAAACGCAGTTCATTTTCAATAGACCCTTTAATGGTTCCCATAACGGTGTATTTCTCGGTAAAGTCCTGCCTTTTCACCTTTTTCACTTTTATCTGCGGGAGCTCCATTTCTTCGGGGCCGGCTTTGTGTTTAAAGAAAAATACATTCGCCACAACAATTCCGAGAATGATCGCAACGGCGCCGGCAATACAAATGATAATCACTTTTTTGGTAAAAAGCTTTTTAATTTCAGGCAAACTATGCATAATCCTTTCTTCAATTTGACGAATTTTTTCTTTGATCTGTTGAATAAGCTTATTCAATTTATTCCTCCGTTAAAAAATTATAAAAATTATATTTCAAAATCGAAAATCAGAATTCAGGATTAAGAATTCAGCAGAGCCATTACTTAATCCTTACAACTTATCACTTAATCCTGCCGTTTTATTTTCTTATCTTAATGGCACTAAAGTCAAACGTTCAAGCTCGGTTACAGCTGCATAATTCTTATAAAGAGATTTAGCGTAGGAAGAAACGGCTTCCGCGTATTTCCATGACTCTTCCATTAATTGCACTGTAGGTATTTCATAGATATCATTTCTTTTTTTCAAAAAGGCGAGTTTTCTTTTTCTAAGGATGATTTCATTCCTATATGTACGCGCATCCCTGAGAGAACTAAGATAATCATTATAGTTTTTTTGAACATCCAGTATTGTTTTATTAATGCTATCGGTATAATCGGAATTCGCCTGGTTGTATGTAACGCTTGTTTCTTTTGATTGTATGAAGTAGTTTATGTCGTCAAGGAGGGATAGTTTAACATTAGAAATCAAATTATCCACCCTTTGATAAGGATCCTGTATTGTGGTTGGGGCCGTTTTTTCGTTATATTGCGAAGCCTCAAGAGAATTTCCCCAAAGTCCCCAGTTAAGTTTTCCCATAAAAGACCATGTCGTAGCCATATCAAGAGGCTGGGTTACAAACGCTTCTCCTCCCTGTCCGTAGGATCCTTCAAGGGCCAAGTTCGGGATTACCCTTGATCTAATAATCTTTTCCTTCTGCTCGGCGATTTTAATGGCAAGATTGTTTGATACTACATCCAGGTTGTTAAGCCGTGCAAGTTTAATACATTCCTCTAAACTAAAAGATATTTCCGGGACTTCTTCGGCTAATTCTTCCCTCATAGGTACCGGTATTTCGTCAATTTTTTCAATATAGGTTAAAAGGACAAGTTTTTTTTCAGCGAGAGCAACATCATCTATTGTGTTTTCAAACATGTTCTTTATTTTATCTCTGAAATTTTCAGATTCTATCAAGTCCAGCTCGGATATGGCTTTTGCATCGTACTCGTTTTGAACTTTTTTCTGCAGTTTTTCAACTTCATCATAAGCGTTAGTCAAAGTTTTCAATTGCATTTTTAGTGAAAGCAATTCATAATATGACAGTTTAACTGCGGCAAAAAGATCTTCTCTAATTTTTGTGTAATTATGCTTTGACGCAATTGACATTAAAGAATCGTGCCTGTAAGTTGCGTTAATTCTGCCTCCCTGATAAATCGGCTGGGCTGCTTTTAACGCAATTTGTTCAGCTCTATATTCCTCAGTTATGGTTTTTCCTTTGGTATATTGCTTTTCAAAAGAGAGGTTAGGAAAGTACTGGCGGGCTGATCCAAAGACTTTAGTGTTAGATAGATTTATTTGTTCTTCAGCTACAGCTAGCTTTTTACTTCTAGATTCGGCGATTTTCAAGCAGGTATTCAGAAACTCGTCTGACGAATAGATCGGGCTGCTGGAGAGTGAAAAAAAGACAATAAAAATTAACAGGATTATTCGTCTTTTTAATTTCATTATTATTCTCCAAAAAGAGAAATTTAGCTAGTTGAAAAAAATTATAGCAGAAGTATGCTTATTTGTCAATGGAAATCTTTAAAAAGCATGCAAAAGCGTAAAAAGTAAGAAATTATGAAAGTTAACTGCAAAATCATTGATTTTTGAAATTCGGGATTGTTAACTGAGAAGGTGAAGTGGGGGAGTATAAAATTTAAGTCTTGAGAGAAAATTTGACATTTATATGAGCTTTTCGTACTCAGGGATAAAATTCTCGCAATAATCGTGTCTTAAATTGTTGCTATCCGTTTGCTATTGTACCAATTACTAATTACTAAGTACTGTTTTTAAATGCTGGGGGTCAGAATTGAACTGACGACACCAGGTTTTTCAGACCTGTGCTCTACCGACTGAGCTACCCCAGCAGCTACAGTAATTAGTAATTGGTACTTAGTATTTTGTGTAAAGACGTAAAAATATAGAAAAACTGCGAAAATTTCCCAAAGCACAAACTACTTGCGCTCTGGCAAATTCAGGTTTGCATTTTATTCTGACATTTTATTTCTATTCAAGAAATCAGGCGGTTTTCGCAAACAATTTATCTATTATAATCAAAAAGAACTTGAGTGATTTTAACAAAACAAAAATTTTATGTCAAATAAAAGAGGCAGACTAGAAGCAGGTTAAGATTAAGATAAAAAACAGGTAAAGAACAATACAGATTAAAGTAAAAAAATCATAACTTTAATTACCTATTTGTTTGCTTAACCTTAACCTGTCTTATTCTTAACCTGCCTTGTTTGGAATTTGGTTTTCCGATAATGAAATTTATTAGTCATTACAAGCAATTTTTAAATTTGTATTTTCTATTTACAGAAATCTCATCTTCTTTTTCTCAGTGTTGTGCATAACCCAAAATCTAATTGGTAATAAAATAAATTTACAATTATTTTACAAGTTTTTTCATTTTTTTCCATTCCTTTTTGGTAATAGATATGAGCAGTTAATATATATACTAATAGATTTTGAAATAGGGGAAAATGAAAAAAAAGTTTGGAATAAAAGCGAATATTGATTTGAATTATCAATCAATTGTTGGAAATTGCAATTATTTTGTAAAGTTAGATTTTATGCAAATAATGCGAAACAAAAAATCCTTGACAATTCAAGGTTTTTGCACTATTAAATTATTGTAGGGAAACTGGTTCAAATGGACAAAGCAATGAAAAATTCTAAGGGTTCCAAAGTCATCAACGGAACACCCGTTTCTTTCCCGCTAAAGAAGTGCGTCTTGGCGGGGATGATAATTTTTTCTATTCTGATAAATGCTTTGGTTCCAAGATTTGCTTTAAGCCAGGAAGATTTCGGCGTCTTGTCAAAAATAATGCAGCAGCAATCCACCCTTTTGAGATTTTTTTCTCTTTCAAGCATCCCTCTAAATATTGTAAACGAAATTTTTTGCGAATCGCAGAATGTAAAGTCTGATGTTAAGACGAGCCTGCCCGGACAAAAGAAAGAAAGTAAGACAAATTCTTGTTCCGAGTTTTCATTTATTAGTTTTGGCACAACTCTGAATTTAACGAAATTAAATACTCAAGGCAGTGAAGGCAGCGGAGGGTCAATTTTTGGAATTTCGGGCTTTAGCCGAAATTATTTAACCGGCGATCTGATAAATTTTAGCCCTCATCTGTTTATTTTTGTTTCGTTTTTATTGTTCTTTTTCCTGTTGCCTAGGAGTAGTGTCAACGATAACTATGCTTCAATTAATTATAAGAATCATTCTACCCAACTTGGGTTTCCAAGTTGGGTTTTTTTATTGCCAAATTACCAGTTTTTAGGGAGGATGTATTATGAAAGTAACTAATTTTATCAAGGAGAGGTTGTCATTATGGTGGCTTGAAGCCGTGCTTCGGCTATCCGGCTGGCTGATGACAATCAACTTCGTCAAGTCCGTGGCAGTTATTACTACGGTTTGTTTCTTGCTGACTTCGGTTATGGGGCATGCTATTGCTTCTGTTTTGGAAAATGCCAGAGAAACAAAGCAGTTTAATGAGGCAATAGACAGGAATTTTACCTTGCCCGCTGCTTTCGGAAGGATTACCGACGGCAAGTATTTCGGGTCAGAACAGGTAGTTATTAATATTCAGGATTTGCACTGCCATGCAGAAGTTCAGCGAAACATCACAAGAATCCTTTCAATCCTTGATGAAAAGTATAAACTTGAAAATGTCTATCTTGAAGGCGCTTCCGGACAGGTGGACACCTCTTGGATCGGTTCAATAAAGGATAAAGAAATAAAACAGAAGATGATGGAATCTTTAACCGATCGCGGCAGGTTTACCGGCGCGGAACGCTATTCCGTAATTTCTGAAAAACCTTACCTTATTAAAGGCATTGAAAAGGAAGACGTATACATTGCAAATTTTAAAAGACTGAACAAGATTATTGAAAGTCACGATCAGGTAAGAAAAATTTTGGACAGTATTAACGTAGATATAGTTAATTTAAAAAGCACCTATTATAATAAAAAACAAAAAAGAATGGGAGAAATAGTAGCCCGTTACAGAAACGGTAAAATTGATGCAAAGAAGTATTACCGTCTTTTAGGCAAGTATTCCGAAAAATTAGGGGTAGATATTTATGGCTACCGAAACATTATTGCTTACATAGACCTTTTTGAACGGGAGAAAAAGCTGGATTATAAAAGGGTAGCCGGCGAGCTTCAGCAGTTTGTAAATATATTAAAACAAAAGCTTCCCTACGGGGCATATCGTTCTTTAGTTGAAAAAACCGAAAATTTTTCAAAACTTGACAAAGTTTATGCCTATCTTATCAACCTTTCAAAAGAATATAACATTAATTTGGCGCACAGCCTTCCTGAGCTAAACGATTTCTTCAATTATATTGAAAAAAGCCAAAGAATTAATCCTTTAGATCTTGTTGCTGAAGAAAAGAAGCTGGTCGGTGTTCTTGAAATGAAGTTTGCGGATGATCAAAGCGAAAACGAAGTGGCTTTTGTTGCCGATTTCTTCCGGTATCTCGAAGATTATATGCAGAACAAGATCTCAGCGGACGACTACGAATACTTTACCCAAAACGAAGATAAATTCAGATTGATGTGGATTAAATATATTGACACCTAAATACTAAGGAAGTAAAGGTGGTTGTAACAGGAGGTTTCCATACCGCAGGCATAACAAAATTGCTGGAAAAAAAGAACGTTTCTTACATTGTTATAACGCCTTCAGTAACAACGGACACAAAACTTGCCACCCAGATTTACGATAGGCTAGCCAAAGAAGACGCAGAAATAATGTTTCAGGCATTCGCGCTTCCGGTTCTTTCCAAATATTTAGCAGCGCATCCAGAACAAAGAGAAGTCATATTTAACTTACTTTTGCCGATTTTTTCTAGTCAAGATCTGAAAAACCCTGGAACTGCTCAAAAGATAAGTAAGGTTTTCAAAGATTCTACCGGAGCAGATATATCCTTCATCATAAAAGGCGATATCAAAGCTGATGGAAGTTTCAATTTTGCTTGGAAAGATGAAGCAACAAAACAAGAAGTAAACGGAATTTATGAAAAAGGCCAAGTAATAGTTTCTGAAAAGGCAAAAGCTGCAAAAATATCGGAAGCAAACATAGCCCAGGCCAAAAAGAGAGTAGGAATTGCCGCGGCGATTTTCGGGGTTGTTGAAATAGCGCTTCCTATAAGCAGTATTGTTGCAACGTGGGCTTTGTCTTTATTCTTTTGGTTTCTTGCTCCGTTATCAATACTCTTTATTATTTATGTTGGTTTTTCTTCTTGGAAAAAAGCGTTTCAGCGAGCCAGGGAAAAAGTTGAAGCGGATGATAAAGCAGGAATTGGAGCAATCAAAACATCTGAAGAAGCCAAAGAAAGAGTTGCAAAATTAATGAAAGATACAAAAGGTGTTCAAAATCTTTTGATAGAAAAAACCGGGGGAAAAGTTTATGTAAGGCCCAGGATAAATTTAAAAGCTGACAACGGAATGATGTATGACGAAATTGAACTTTATAAAGCGATAGAAAACGGAGTGGAAGTTATAAAAATCACTTATAGTGATGCTGATGGTAACAGAGTGACCAAAAATATTGAAGATTATCAAAAAGGAACCTTTGATGACATCTCAGATTTGGTTAAATTGCTTGGAGTTAAGAAATCACAAACTTTCAAGGTATTCTATACCAATGTAAGGCTGGTTGAAAAACTTAAAGAAATTGTTGCTCCCAGGGTAAATGTTGTCCAAAAAATGATTATGCACGAGTGGCATCATGTTTGGTTTAAAAAACATGTTGATCCTAAAAAACATAAATGGCTGGCTGCGCATGAAGAAGGATTCGTTAAATTATTAGATACGTTTACCATTTTAACCTTTAGAAAAAGCAACGAAAAGGATCTTGATACTACAACCATTCCGAAAGAAAAAATCGTGGAATATGATGCAATATTCAATAAAATTGTCGCTGAATATGAAGACGAATCAAGGAAAAAATACGGTGTGGGGAAATATGAAAAAATATTCGCAAACCAGGTAAAAATAGCAAGAGATGCTTTTATGAGTGCCGCACCTGTCATAGAACTGGTTCCTACTGGCGGTGGAAAAACAACTATAGATAATTTAGTTGCCGCTGCCAGGACATTTATTGGAAGAGTGCTTTACAAAGACAAAGATAAAGAAACAGGCCTGCAAGGCCATTTGACTCTGAACACTTCTGCCAACGAAAAACTTGTCAGAAGAGACGAAAACGAAATGCAGCGTTATTTAAGAAGGGCAGGGATAAATATTACAACCGGAATTATTTCATCAGGGAAAGATGGAAAAACCATTTATCAATACCGAAATAAAGATGGGAAACTTGTTGAGGCAAATAATGAAAAGGAATTTTTCAGTAAAGTGGAAATGATTTATGCCGCAGCTGACCAATATATATTCCAATATTTGCGTGAAACACAAAAGCCTCCAACAGAAAGAAATTTTAACTCAAAGCATTGGAGCTTTCTCGCTGATGAAATCCATCAGCTTTTTGGCATATTGGGCGCCATGCCCTTTAACATATCTGGGGCAGCTGTTAAGGATAACAAAGAGAGAAAAGCACTAGTAGAGTATCTTGTAAAAAAATATAAAGATCTCAATAAAGAAGATGAAAAGAAATATTTCAAGATAGAGGGCAAAAAAGTAGAACTCACTAAAGCCGGCAAAGATCATTTCATGAAATTTTTTAAAGACGCACGAGCAATATTGCCGACCCTTGGAGAAGATGAATGGTATGACTGTGTACAGATGGCTGCTCAGGCAAGATTCTCCTTCAAAAAAAAGGAGGATTACGCGATTGTTCAAATAGAGGGTAAAAAACGCGCGGTTATTGTTAACCGAGATACAGGCGAGCTTTTTCCGGCAAGCAGATGGAGTAACTGGCTTCATCAATTTGTTGAAGGTTTTGAAGGTTTAGAAATAAGCGATTTTTCTGAATTGATAGCATCCATAACTTTAATGGAATGGTTAAAGTTGCCTAATATTGTTTTCAAGGCGGGTTTTACCGGGACTATGAGGGAAATTTTGGCGAAACGCTACGGATTTAATGTAAGGTTTTTCGAAACCGGTATTTCGGCAAATCCTAATGTTATGGGCCATATTCTTTACAAAACAAGAGGAAAAAGCAACGAAGCCGTAGTTAATCAGACCAAAAAATCCTTTGAAGAATTAAAAACCAGCATTCTTATTGACTGCGAAAATATTAAACACGCAGAAGCGTTAGAAAAGTTAATTAGAGAGGCGAATCCCGGTGTAGAAGTGATACTCCAGGATGGCGAAGATATGGATCAGGATGCGATTGAAAAACTTCAGGAAATATTGGCAGGAAAACCGATTATTGTAGTAGGCACGAATATTAATGCAACAGGTATGGATGCTAAAATCCAGAGCATTTTAAAATTGATGGAGGCAATAAAAGCAGGGTTTGGCAAAAAATCTGACAAATATAAGGAATTTGAAAAAGAAGCGAGTGCTTTAATAGAAAAATTCAAAAAAGATACATCAAAAATTGAAATATTAGGCAAAATAATTAAAATAGCAAATAAATTAGAAATTAAATTACCGGAAGGCCTTGACATTAAAAATCTGAAAATTGAGAATTTGCTGGACGAAATAGCTAAAGGAGCTGGTGAAGAAACTAAAGAATATAAAGAGTTTGAACAAAAAAAGACAACAGTTTTTGGAAAAAGAATAATTGATTTGGTCAAAGAATTTAAAGATAATCCTAAAGTATTCGAAGTATATCCTGAAATAGGGAAAGTATTATTGGATGAAATAAGTGAAGTGGCAAGGGAAAATAATATTGAATTGCCGGCCGTTTTAAAACTCGTTAACATGCATGCATTTTTTGAAAAAGACAAAGAAGTTGCAAAACAGTTTCAGGATAGGTCTGGAAGAAACGGTGCTTACGGAGAATATTACGAGTTCGGTTCTCTAGAGGACAATGTTTTTACTGAAAGTCCGAAAATTTCCGAAAAGGTATTAACTATCCTCAATGGAATGATTAAAAAACCTGGGATGCTAAGCGGTCCCGAACTTATGAGAAACATCAACGATCTGAGAGAAGACCTGTATCAAAGCAAGCTTAACCAGATGGATAATATTAACAAAGAAAGTGAATTTACAGAAAAACTCAGACTTACATATTTGAAAGTCGCTGACTCTGTTTGGGCAATGAACATTCCTAAAAACGAAAAAGAAATTATTATAAATAACTTGCGGTCCGCTTGGGGGGAATTCCAGACCCGCACTTCTGAACTTGGCCATCAGCAGCAAATTTTTAATTCAGCATACGGTTCTGCCCAGCAAAATGCAAGCTACATCAAACTGGCCGATTTTATGAGAAATGCGGAAAAAGGCTTTAAAAATATTTTTAGCAGCGTGCTGCAAAATGTTCCCGAAAACAAAGCGTATAAGACCAAGCTTGCAAAAGTTTTTGAAAGTAAATCAAAGATAGCAAAAGTTACAAGGGGCGCGGGTATCGTTAGGTTTTTCTCATTTATGATTGCGCTTTTTACCAGTATATTGCCGATGATATTGATGAATTACTTCAATTTCTTTATGTCTGCTTCAGGTTCATTATTTCTTGGAGGCATTTTTGCGTTCTCTCCTTTGATTATTGTGTTAGTGATAGCTATGATTCTAATAACAATCCTTATCAAGCCCGTAATTGACAGGATATTCAAAGCGGCAAATGTCGGCCAGGCAATGGGTTTAATGTACGCTTCAATTACGGGCAGGGCAAGGGATGTTGCAAAGGATTCTTTTTATACCGCGACTTCAATGCTGATAACCATCAGCATTGCAGGCGGCATGGTTTCTTTATTAATTGCAGCTTTCCTCGGGGCATCTCTTTTCTTCCCGTTCTTAATTACTGCGATAGGCCTAATAGCTTCGCTTCTGGTAGTTGTCCTTACGCCAAAAAAACTGAGAGATATGAAGGAAAGGCTTCTCATTACGAAAAAACAGAGAATTACTACCGGTATTACCCTGGGAGGCCTAATGTCGGTTTTAACAATAACTCTTTCTACGATAAACCCGATTTTTGGGATAATTGCTTCAATAATTTCTGTTATACTTCTTTTGGTAAGATACTTTGTCAAAAAACCTGCAAGAGTAGAAAACTACAGATGGGTTTTTGGCGGAATACTGGTTGGAGCGATTCTTGGTTCCGGAATATTTTTTATAGTGCCCATTATAATGCTTTTACTGCAGTCTTTTATGTTTTTTGCGTCGTACGCTTACATGCTTACCGGCATTGCGACAATTTATTCAATATTCCGTCAGGTTAAATACAGCAGCCGTTTAAGCGCTCAGTATTTCAAGAAAATGGCTGTCAAAGGAGTAAGGAGCAAGTGGGGAGCGTTGGCGCAGGCGGTTTTTTCAAACTTTCAAAAATTAGTTCCTCTTGTATTTTCAATGGTTATTTTTGGGATTACACTTTTTGCGTTGGGAGGTTTTGCGGGGTTATTGGCTGCTTACGGTATTTATGCTCTTATAGGAATGGGTGGGCTTAGTATTTTGGTGTCTGTATTAGCATGGAAAAAACCAGAAACCGCGCCACAAATTCTGGGAGGAATAACGCAGGCAAGTATGTTAATGGGAACTGTCAGCACCGGCCTAAATCTTGAAACTGCAGGCCTGTCACAAGTTGCGATGGATGAATTTAAAAGAGTATATGAAAGAATAAGTACGGCAAATGCAACACTTAATGATCCGAATGCTACTCAAGCTGAAAAAGATGCAGCCCAAGATGAAATAGATGCTGCAAATAATGAGTTAGGTTCTCTTAGAGCAGAATACGGTGTTGACCAAGCGCAGGTTGAAAAATCAGTACAAATGTATGAGATGCAGTCCGCGTATCTGGACCAAACCTCTCAATTCTGGCAGTCGCTTGCTGATAGTACTAACAACAATTGGTTTTTCACCGAAATAGCCGCAAGCCAGCAGATGAGGTTGGCACAAACAAATTCAAGCTTGTCGCTTGCAAGAATTCAAGGTATATATTTAGGGATTCCCGTTGCCGCGCCCGGCGGAGGCGGGGCAGGCGGACCTCCTCCCGATCCGAACGATGAATGGGATAATATAGGAATCTATCAGACAGATTACTATACAGCCCAGAATAATTTATGGACCGCCGAGTCACAAAATCCTCTTCTTTTACCTTCCCCAAAAGCCTATGCTGATTATATGGTGGGTTCTTCCGATTTTCAACTGCAGCAGTCCGAACAAGGATTGCTTATGACTGAATTTATAAACAGTCTTTTCGGCGGTGAGACTATTGATGCCGATACTCTTTTAGAAGGACAGTTTGCAAATATTGATGAAGCAAGAGCGGTTGCTACTCCTGAAGTACAAAGTGCAATAAACGCGCTTGATGCGGCCCGAACAGCTTTGAATACAGCAAGAGCTTCAAACGATCAGGCGGCAATAGATGCTGCCCAGGCAAATTATGATGCGGTTTATGACAATTATCTAAAAGCTATTCTTGGCGATGATTATACCGCTTATAAGACAGCGATAGATAAATATAATGATGCAAAAGCTAAACTGGATGCTTTGCCGGAAAATGCAACACCGGAACAAAGAGCTGAAGCGCAGAAAAAAGTTGATGATGCAAGCGACGATTACTATACACAATCCGAGAATTTGGCCAATGCCGAGTACAAAGTAGCGCTCGCAAATTACTATATAGCCAAAAAATCCGGCGATGCGACACAAATAACGGCAGCAGAAAAGGATTTGTTATTGAAAAGAAAAAGTTGGACTTTGGCAAGAAGTAATGAATTGACATATGTTGAAATTCCTGCCACCAAGCAGGAAAGTTACGATTCATATCAAGCCGCTAGGGAGTATATTGCGTGGCAAACCAATGCGAAGCTTTTTCTTGCAAATGTCAGTTTAACGGAAAACCAAGTACTTTACGGCTGGCTCGACATAATTGGGGTTGATTATGCCCAAGAAATGATTGAAAGTTCAAGCCTTCAGGTTCAAATGATCTCCGCGCAGGATCAAGTTACTGCGGACCAGCAGGAATTTAACAATGCCCAGCTCGCCTACAATGACGCCCAGTCAGGGCTTAAAAACGGGACCGCTACCCAGGCGGATGTAGAGGCTGCCCGCCAGAGGCTTAATGATGCGAAAACAAAACTCAATAATGATAATATTGCCGCGGCAAACATTCAAATCAGTCTTTTAGAAATAGAATCGGCAAAGGCTGAAAGAACCGGTGATGAAGATAAAATTTACGACGCAAAGAAAAATTTGCTGAATGCCCAGAAACAATTGGCAACTTATGAAGCCAATCCTGCGCAATGGGATGTTGATGCCGCAGATGCAGCCTTAACCCGGGCCTTAAATGAACAGGCAGCTTTGCCCGCTGATGCAACCCAGGCTGAGAAAGACGAGGCGCAGGCAAAAGTAGATGCTGCAAAAGAAGCGCTCTATAACGCCAAAATCGTTCTTGATAATGCGCAAAAAATTGTTGGCGAATATAATGTTCAGCTTGCTCAGCTGAAACTTGACAGAGTTACCGCGCTGGGCGACACAGAAGCGATTTACCAGGCAAACATTGAACTTCTTAACGCGAAAAAAGCACAGGCAAATTATGATGTTCAAATTGCCCAGGCGGAACTTGACCTGGCGAATTTGAGCAAAGATCAGACAGCCATAAACAAAGCAAGTATAAATCTGTTGGAAAAGAAAGCGGCTGTAGCCAAAATTGACGTGGGTATAGCGCAGGCAAAGCTCACTCATGCCACAGGCGCAAACCAACAGGCCTCTGCTCAAACAAGCCTTAATACTGCAAATCAAACACTTTCAAATATCCAAAATCAAATTTCCCAGACTATTGCGCTAATAGCATTAACCGGCAGAGCAGTACCTGCCGGCGCAGCTGGTGCAGGCGGGGGAGCGGGCGGCGGCGAAGAGGGCGCAGGAGTCTTCCAGACAGCGCTATTACTAGCTATTCAACAGCTTATTTATCAGACAAAACAAGTAACGCTAACCATTGATCAGATCAAGTCAGATTTATCAACTGCCCTTGCAGGACTTTCACAAGGTACCATAACAATTGTCAACTGCGCGGTTGACTCGCTTGCAACAGTGCTCGGAATAACGGATCCTTTAGACAAAGCCGCGATTTCCATAGCTTTATTGGCGGTTGATTATTATATTGGAGGGACAATCACTCAGGCCGCTAAGGTTGTATTAACCAGCATGTACGCCCTGCAAGTTGTCGCACAGCAAGCCGGCATTACTATGAACGGCTATACTACAGATTTGGCTGGCCTCAAAGCAATACTTGATAACGGCGGAAAAGTAATACTTTTTGTAGACGGCGACCATTTTGTTACGGCAACCGGTGTAGATAGCGATGGAAATATAACCTACATGGAAAACGGTGTTCAAAAAACAATGACCGAACAACAGTGGCTTGCCAGGCAGGGCGGGACTATACTTTCTTCCTTACCTCCAAGCGTTTCAGCAACTGCCTTAAGTAAAGCCGATCTTTTGAACATAAGAGGCGCTGGAACTCCGGAAGAGAATGAATCCGATATTCGCGCCTTAATGGTTCCCGGTTCAAGTGTTGAAGGTTATGTTCATTGGCTTGCGATACAAAGGTTGGGAAGCGACAGCGATGAGAATCTCAATACAATCATAAGCTGGCTCGCAAATCCTCTAAATGAATTTGGTGTGCCTGATTCCAATCTATACACTCAGCAGAACTTGCTTAACATTGTAGAAATATGGACCTATTATCATAGTTCTCAAGCGGCGTATAATCCGGCAGTTGAAGCGTATATAGATTGGCTTGCTGATAATTCAGGTTTTAATGAACTTGATCCACTATATAATACCCATGGGAAAAGAGTGGCTATTATTATTGAATATCTTGCCAATCCTAAGGATGAGTTAGGAAATCCCATACCCTATAATTTAGCTGCTTTAATAAACCAGGCTGAAATATACGCAACGGCATATGGTATTGTAGGTAATCCTAGCTATCCAGGTAACCAGCATTTACTGGAATACATTCAAGACAGCCAAGGTACACCTAGTCGGGCAATAGCTAGGATGGCTTCCCCTCAGGATGAACTTGGAAATTCGATATCATTTAATATGAACAATTTACTCCGTGGAGCAGATGTGTACTACGCAATTAAAAATGATGCAACCCTGCAGGCTTTCATAAACAGGTTTGATGAGCTTCAAGGAACGGGACATACCTTCATTGAAGCCGGCAAGATATCTGTTCAAGGCACACTGATTCTTAACAGAATAGGATATCCTTCAGATCCTGCTAAAACATCGGCCGGCATTATTAATGATTTAACCGCTTTAATGAATTATGTAAACGCTCTTGAAGCAAACAGTGATGCCGGTTTGAACGCTTTCAATTCTCTTTTTAATGCCGGGCTTACTCATGCGGGTTCTTTAACCGATGCTCAAAGGCAATTATTGTGGACGCAGTTGTACGACAATCAATTGCCGAGCCAGCCAACACTACCGGGGCATTAGCATCATTTAACTCGCTTACTGGACAGAGCATACCTGCAAGCGGTCCTTTAAGCGGCGCGCAACTTCAATGGATAATAGGTAACGAGATATATGCGGGAGGAGTTAGACAGACAACTTACGATACTACTGCTGGAGCGAACCAAGCAGCCACCGATATAAACCAAGCATATACATTCCTGTTAGCGTTAAGAGCGGTTGGAAATGAAGACGCGTTAGCGTTATATAATATGTCAGCGACATATGATATAGCTGCAAGCGGAGCTCTAACATCGGATCAGATAACTGAATTAATAGGCAGGATGTATGAAGCAGACGGGGCAACGCATTCGGCAGCATACAACAATCCTGCAACGGCGGTAGACGATATGGCGCATGCTTATCGTTTCCTAGTTGCGTTAAGAGCGGCTGGAAATGAAGACGCATTAGCGTTATACAATTTATCGACAATAAACGATATAGCAGCGACGGGTGATTTAACACCAGCCCAGGTTACCGAATTAGTAGGCAGGATGTATGAAGCAGACGGGACAACGCATTCAGCGGCATATACTGACGCGGCAACGGCGGTAGATGATATGGCTGCCGCTTATCGTTTCCTAGTTGCGTTAAGAGCGGCTGGGAACGAAGACGCATTAGCGTTATACAATTTATCGACAATAAACGATATAGCAGCGACGGGTGATTTAACACCAGCCCAGGTTACCGAATTAGTAGGCAGGATGTATGAAGCAGACGGGACAACGCATTCGGCGGCATATACTGACGCGGCAGCGGCAGTAGACGATATGTCGCATGCATACGTATTTTACACTATATTGATAGCAGATGCGGATGCACTTGCTTTATATAATCTTTCAACAGCAAACGATATAACGCCCGGGGTTGATCTTACTGATTTACAGGTAACGGAACTGGCAGGCAGGATGTATGAAGCAGACGGGACAACGCATTCGGCTGCGTACAACAATCCTGCGACGGCGGTAGACGATATGGCTGCTGCTTATCGTTTCCTTGTTGCGTTAAGAGCGGTTGGGAATGAAGATGCATTAGCGTTATACAATTTGTCAACAGTAAACGATATAGCAGCAACGGGTGATTTAACGCCGGCGCAGGTAACGGAACTGGTAGGCAGGATGTATGAAGCTGACGGGACAACGCATTCAGCGGCATATACTGACGCGGCAGCGGCGGTAGACGATATGGCGCATGCATATCTTTTCCTTGTTGCGTTAAGAGCTATTGGAAATGAAGACGCATTAGCTTTATACAATTTGTCAGTAACAGCGGCATACGAAATATCGGCAACTGGCGATTTGACCGCAGACCAGGTAACAGAACTAGTAGGCAGGATGTATGAAGCAGACGGGACAACGCATTCAGCTGCATACAATGATCCTACAACGGCAGTAGACGATATGGCTGCCGCTTATCTTTTCCTTATAGCATTGCGAGCAAACGCTGATGCGTTAGCTTTATACAATTTATCAGCGACATACAGTATAGCAGCAACAGGGGATTTAACTGCGGACCAGGTAACGGAACTGGCAGGCAGGATGTATGAAGCAGACGGCACAACGCATTCAGTGGCTTACTTTGATCCTGCAACAATGTTAGATGATATGGGACATGCCTACTTATTTTATGTCCAGCTTCAGGCAAACGGTAATGCAGGGATAGCTGCGGTGAACGGTTTGTTTGGAGCAGGGACGCTTCCTTCCGGCGGTGGAGCTTTGAACAGTACGCAGTTAACATGGCTAGTAAACCAACTTTATAATTCTTCGGGCAACCATACAGGTGTTCTAGCATACAGCGATCCGGCTACGGCTGTAGACGATATTATTCATGCTAATACATTTTATTCTAATTTGCAATTATACAGTAATGCAGGGATAGCTGCGGTAAACGGTTTGTTTGGAGCAGGGACGCTTCCTTCTGGCGGCGGGCCGTTGAGTGATGTGCAGGTAACATGGTTAGTAAACCAGCTGTATGTTGATGCTACAACACGTTCAGCTGCTTATACCGATCCGGCGACGACCGTACAAGACACGATCAGCGCATACAATTTATTGTTAGCGTTACAGGCTAATGCGGGTTTTAGGAATGCATTTAACGGATTATTTGGAACCAGCATAAGTAGCTCGGGTTTACCATCTTATGCTGATGTATTAGTTTTGTATGAATTTTTATATCCCAGCGGTTATCCTCACAGGATTTATACGAACGTAACCGATGTAACAAGCAGCGTTGAATATACTGATGTTATTTGGGTAGACAGCTTTTTATCTACAATTCGCGGTGACGCTAATTTACGGACAGCTTTAAACAACATATATGGATTGATCGGAGCAGATGTGTTTACAGCTAACACGGGCGATGGAGCTGCGGCAAACGCAATAACGAGGAATCAGGGTGTAGTTTTGTTTGGTTTCTTGTATGACAAAGACGGTGTTC
>JAPLKN010000125.1 GCA_026388075.1 Elusimicrobiota bacterium | reverse complement strand
GGGAACATCTGATACCCCGCCTGTGGCGGGGCGGACTGGGCGGAGGTTCATTTAGACTAATTTTTGCCCCATAAAAACACATCCCGTTTACAATTGACGCATCATAATGCATCATCATAAACGGGATGAGTCTCCCCAATCTGTTTTTTAAAAGTTAATTTAACTGCTCTTTTCGTATCTATTCTTGCATCTTGATAGCGTTTTCAATTACATTGTTTTGGTTTGCTTTCTGCTTCTGATTTCTTGCCGGGCCTACCGATATATTTCTCACATTGATCGGCATATAGTTCATGCGTTTTATCAGACTGCTTATTAAACTGCTGATAATGTTAGTTCTGGTATTAACCAACGAATTTGTTACATTAGTATTCTGAGTTACCGTTGTCGGAGTCACGGGTGTCGGTGTTACAGGAGTCGGGGTAACAGGAGTCGGATTTACTGGTGTCGGAGTTACCGGAGTCGGATTGACTGGTGTCGGCGCCACCGGTGTAGGATCAGGTGTCGGGGTTACCGGAGTCGGATTGACTGGTGTCGGGGTCACGGTTGTCGGATCAGGCGTCGGAGTCACGGGAGTCGGATCAGGTGTCGGTGTTACTGGTGTCGGATCTGTAGGTGTTGGTGTTACTGTATTAGGATCAACTGTATTTTCATCCGGTTCTGAATCTATAGTTTCAGTTTCTGGATCGTTTATTAGATTATTGTCTGTCTGCCCGCTGTCAGTGATATTTGATACTGCCACATTAACCGCTATCGGGTACATGGTATCGCCCATTGATATGGCGCTTTTTTCCCATTCAGAAAGCTGATTAGGCACAGCCGTATTCATTGTAACGGTCATATCAAAAATGTCAAGCCGTTTACTAGCCGAAATATTTGAGGTGTAATCTTTGCTCTTTATTATACTCACTATCTCATAACTGCTATCATCAGGTCTTATGAGATATTGCTCAAACCTTACTACGTTTCCATACATATCACGCCGAGTTATCCCGGCTGAAAAATCAGATTCTTTCATTTCATTCATTAATTCTTTGGCAACTCTCACATCATTTTTTACTTCTGAAGCTATTTCATACATATCTCTGCGCAAGTTCAGAGTCTGCTCTTGTTCTTCTTCATAGATTTTGCTAATTTGTTTTTCAATAAATGCTTTCCACTCATCTTCTAGTTTCGCTTTTTCTTCCGAAGTCATATCTTTAGGGGCAGACATCTTGCCTTTCTTAATAGAACCGATCTGGTCCTTTGCAACCATAATAAGCTGTTTCAATTTGGCATCAGTGAATTCAACTCTGCCCTCAAAAACAAAAAGGCCGCCTTCGTAGGTAGTCACAAAATCAGTCCCTCTGACCGTTGCAACTGAAACCGGTGTCTTAATTCTGAATTTCTGGCCCTGGAGGAGTTTGACTTTTGAGCGGACCTTTCCGGCAAGCAAATCAAAAAAACTTTCCTGCCCTAAAGAAGCAATGGAAAGTTCTGAATTTTCGTTTACCCAAATCTGCGTTTTTTCATCTACGACAAGTATTGCTATGGAATTTCCTGAAGTCTTTATTTTATCGGCAGTATTTAATACTGCGCCTTCATTTGCTTGTATCCATTGATTACTAACAAAAACAGCAACGTCGCCGCTGGCTAAACTTACCTTAACCTCAGCGTAAAGCGTTGCGCTTAATAAACAGATTGAGAAGAGTACTAAAAGCTTCCGCATGACTTCCCCCGCTTCTACCTTTAATCAGCATATCGGCCTTCTCTTGCTTAGTTTATAATACAGATCCGGGGCTTTGTCAAGGGATATATTGAAGAATTTATCCGCCTGCGCTAAACGTGTCATCAATCAGCGCGGCTATTCGCCGCATTGTTGACACAGCTCTCGAGCCCATAGGCTCTATGAGCCGAGGGCTTCGGCGGATTTCGCCCGCTACGCAGTAACGCAATCTGAAACAATTGGGGATACCACGAGTGTGAACTTGAGGAGGCTTCATTTGCGGCCGAAATACTTTTCAAGTTCCGCATAAGTTATCTTAAACGTCGTCGGACGGCCGTGCGGGCAGGTATAGGGAGCTTTACATGTAAATAATCCTTTTAGGAGCGCGTTCATTTCGGCAATGTTCATAACATCGCCGGCTTTTACGCTGGATCGGCAGGCAGCTCTTATGATTTTTTCTATCTTTTGGGTTTCCGGAAGTTTTGTTTCTTGGCTTAAAGCCTCAACTATTTCATTAAGCAAATCATTTATTTCTACTTTTGTTCCAAGAACGGCCGGAAGGCCGGTTATGCGCAAAGTTTTGTTACCGAACTCTTCTATTTCTATCCCTAGATTTTTAAGTATTTCTTTATTTTCTTTCAAAAGTCCTGCTCGGCTGGGAGGCATTTCCAAAGTTATCGGCAAAAGCATCGGCTGAACAGGAATCCTTTTTTTATTCCAATCAGAAAGGTATTTTTCATACCTTATCCTTTCCTGGGCCGCATGCTGATCAACAATTAACATGCTGCCATCATACTGGCAAAGAATGTAGAGATTATGCACCTGGCCCAAAACCTTTAAATTCAGGTTTCCTTCACTATTAACATTAAATTCCTGCTGGCGTCCGTAAACTTCCTTAAAATCAGTTATGCTGAATTGTTTGGAATTATAGTCTTTCTTGGCATGATAAATCGGTTCGTTTCTTGAGAACACATTGTCTTTTCTTGCTATTTTCTCATCATTTCCGCTGATTAAAGGGATTGAAGAAGAGCTTTCGCTTGAAATAACCCCTTTCATTGCCATGTAAAGCAGCTGATGAATTTCCTGTTCTTTGGAAAATTTTACTTCCCGTTTAGTGGGATGGATATTAACATCCAGAGCACTTGGATCAATTTCAATAAATAGAACCGCTCCGGGATGCCTGCCCACGGCAAGGTTTTCTCTGTAGGCTTCATAAAGACTGTGCGTAATGGATTTTGTAAAACTAACCGGCCGTTTATTTACGAAAAGAAACTGAAAATTCCTGTTTGGAAGGCTTTTTTCCCGCGATGTGATATAAGCTTTTATCTTTATATTCGGATGGTTAATTTCAACCGGCAGAAGGCCTGATGCGAAATCGTTTCCCAAGACGTCCATCAATCGTTCTAAAACTGTTTTTGTTTTAGGCGCGGACAAAACTTTTTTCCCGTCCGAGTAAATTGTAAAAGAGACATCGGGCCTTGCCAAGCTCATTTCTTCAATCAAACGGAACATATGGTTTTTTTCCGTGGCATCGCTTTTAAGAAATTTTGCCCGTGCCGGAGTATTAAAAAAAAGATCCGATACCTCAACAACGGTTCCGCCGGATCCAGCCCAAGAAGAACTGGCTAAAAGCTTTCCCCCTTTTAATGTTATTTCCCAGCCGGCAGAGTTTTTGTCTTTAGTCTGGCTTTGAATGGCAAGCTTTGAAACCGCAGCAATTGAAGGAAGAGCTTCCCCCCTGAAACCTAAAGTATTAAGCTGTTCAAGATCGTTAAACTCGTTTATTTTGCTTGTTGCGTGGCGCTGAACCGAAAGAAGGATGTCTTCTTTGCTCATCCCCGTTCCGTCGTCTTTTACTCTTATTAATTTTTTACCTGACCCTTCAATATTGATTTCAAGGTTTGTCCCGCCGGCATCCAAAGAATTTTCAACAAGTTCTTTGACAACGTTTGCAGGCCGTTCAATTACTTCGCCGGCAGCTATTTTATTAATAGTTTCTTCTGAAAGAATTTTTATATTCATGATTATTCCGAACGGTTATACGGGACAGTCCCTTACTCGCCGGCAGCAATTTGGTTTATGGTATTTTCGGAAAGTATTTTGATCATTTTTTTTAGCGTAGAACGGGTAGCATATAGCATATGGGATAAAAAAGAGGTTTTTCTATCCGCTAAACGCTATCCCTGCCCGCCGGCAGGCGCGGCGCTAACCGCTATTTTTTCTTTTTTAGTTTGGCCGGTTTGGTGCATAAAGGGAAATAATTGCACTTTTCAAAACAAGGATCGCTTACACCGAGCGCTATTTTTGTATCGCAGTCCGAGCATTCTATTGCCATTTTGTTGATGTGGCGGAAATCAACCGGATCAACTTGGGAAAAAGCTATTCCCATTCGCCACATTTGACCTTTTTGTATAGACCAAACAACCCGCCCTTTAAGCTGACGAGTTTTTAAGCCCGGCAAATCTATGGCAAGATTGACTTCGCTTCCTACCGGGACCAAAGCGAAAGATAAAAGCGACATTCCGCTGGCGGACAAATCCACTAAAACGCCCGGAACGGATTTTTCATTGACAGCAAGGTTTATCGGCTTGTCAATTTCATGCAGAACAGGCAAACGGGCATGTCTTCTTCTTTCATTCATGATTTTCTCCTGGTATAATGTTCATTATACCTGATTACACAGATTCTTAACTACGATTACACAGATTAACATACTAACCTTTTTATTTGACAACTTTTATTCCCAAAATTAATCAATAATCCCGTTTTTAATCCTGATGACTTCAAATATGAAATCACTTTATTTTTCCAGTCAGTTCATCAATTTGTTTTATCCGTGTAATCATTGTCTAATCTGTGTCCGCCCCAGTCGCCGCGCCTGCCGGCGGGCAGGGATCAGCCTTGGGCTGATAATCAAGACATCCTGATCTTTATAGGAGGTCTTATTTATTGTATTCTTTTTTCCATTTATCAATTATTGCCAGTGCTTCTAAAGGCGTCAAAGAATTAGTATCAATTTTATCCAATTCTACCATAATTTTAGAAGATGATGAAACGAAGTCCTTCAAAGAATTCCCATTTGTTTGGGAATATTCAATTTCATGACGTCCCGCTTGCGGGACAAAAAAATCAAGCTGTTTCTTATCTGAGTCAACAGTTTCTTCAATCTCTTTATTTTCAAGCTCAAAAAGAATATCGTTCGCTTTTTTGATAACTTCTTTAGGAATGCCGGCAAGCTGCGCAACATGGATACCGTATGATCTGTCCGCTGCGCCCGGTTCAATTTTATGCAAAAATATTACATCGTTCTGGTATTCTTTTACCGAAACATTATAATTTTTTACACCTTTCATTTTTCTTTCCAGTTCAGTTAATTCAAAATAGTGCGTTGCAAATAAGACTTTAGGCCCCTTATTTTCTTTGTTTCTCTTGCTTAAAAGATATTCAACAGTTGCCCATGCTATTGAAATACCGTCATATGTTGATGTTCCTCTGCCTATTTCATCAAGAATTATTAGGCTCCGCGCGCTATATTGATTCAAGATATGCGCAGTCTCAAGCATTTCAACCATAAAAGTGGATTCCCCTTTGGCAAGGTTATCTCCGGAACCTATTCTGGTAAAAATCCTATCAACAATTCCTATCCGCGCATCACTTGCCGGGACAAAAGAGCCTATCTGAGCAAGAATAACTATTAAAGCGGTTTGTCTTAAATATGTTGATTTTCCGGACATATTTGGGCCGGTTAAAAGAATTATCTGGTCAGTATCGGCGTTTAAATAGGTATCGTTAGAAACAAAAGTACCGCTTTTTATTTTTCTTTCAATCACAGGATGCCTTCCGTCTTTAATGGATAGTTCAAAACTGTCATCTATTTTAGGTTTTGTATAGTTGTATGTAACGGCTGCCTCGGCTAAAGAGTTAAAAACATCTATTTCCGCAAGCGCCCGGGCCAATGTAAAAAGTTCTTTTGAAAAAGAGCTTACCTGCTCCATAATTTCCCTGAACAATTTCAGCTCTAACTTAAGTATCTTTTCTTCTGCCGAAAGTATTTTTTCTTCCAATGTTTTCAATTCCGGCGTTATGTAACGCTCGCCGTTTGTAAGCGTCTGCTTCCTTATATAATGTTGAGGAACAATTCTTAAGTTTGATTTAGACACTTCAATGAAGTAGCCGAAAACCGAAGTATATCCTATTTTAAGGTTATTGATCCCGGTCTTTTCCCGTTCGGTTGCTTCCATTTGAGAAATAAAACTTTTGCCGTTTTTGCTGATCTTTTTCAATTCATCCAGCTCTGAATTATACCCCTCTTTTATTACTCCTCCGTCTTTTATTAATACGGGAGGTTCTTCAGCAATTGATTTATTTATCAGTGCAAATATCCCTTCGGGAATTTTAAGTTTGCCGCATATGGCAGACAGGCTTTCGGGCAGGGAAACTAAATCTTTATTTAAAGAAATAGTCTCTTTCAAATTCGGTATGATTTCTAAAGAATTTTTGAGAGAAATTAACTCCCTGGGATATGCGGAAAATGTAGCGCACCGGCTGACTATTCTTTCAATATCCGAGATTTTTTTTAGAAGTTCCCTTACTTTTCTTCTGGTTATTCCCTCATCAATAAAAAAGCCTATCCGTCTTTGCCTGTTTAAAATTTCGTTTACGTCAATTAACGGCCTTAATATAAAATTTCTTAAAAGGCGGCTGCCCATCGGGCTTAAAGTGAAATCTATAATCTCAAGAAGCGAGTTTTCTTTAGTCCTGGTATTTATTCCTTCAATAAGTTCAAGGTTTTTTACGGCAGTTTCATCAATTAAAAGACAGTTATCCAAAGAATAATACCTGATGTTTTGAAACTGCGGGAATTGATTTACCTGGGTTTTTTCAAGGTAGGCCAACAAGCCGCCGATTGAGCCGACAGAAAGAGTTTTATTTTCAAGATTGAAGGGTTTTAGGGATTGTAATTTAAAAATCTGCTTAATGCGGTTTTGAGCTTCACCGTAGTTATAGCGCCAGTCTTCAATAAAACTTGCCGCGCAATCCGTACCGTTTAAAATTGCTTTATAAATTCCGTTATTTTTAACTGATTCGGGAAAGATTATTTCTTGCGGAGACAATTTCATTAATTCATATTTTAGATTTTTCTTATCCGTTTCAGTGGTTTGAAATTCGCCGGTAGAAATATCGGCGTACGCAATACCAATTTTATCGGAGCCTTGAGAAATCAAAACAGAAACTATATAGTTGTTTTCTTTTGAAGAAAGAAGATTGTCTTCTAAAATTGTGCCCGGAGTAATTACCCTTACCACTCCTCTTTTTACAATTCCTTTAGTCTGGCCGGGCTCTTCCAGCTGCTCGCATATAGCTATCTTTTCACCAGATTTTACCAGCTTTTTCAAGTAAGTATTAACGGCATGATAAGGAACTCCGCACATCGGAATTCCTTGCCGTTGTGTTAAAATAACTTCTAAAACACCAGACGCTCTTTTGGCATCATCCCCGAACATCTCATAAAAATCGCCAAGACGGAAAAAAAGCAGCATACCGGGATATTGTGATTTTATTTCGTGGTACTGCTGCATCAACGGAGTCAGGCTATCTTTTCCCGAATCAGTTTTTTGATTTTTTGGGTTTCTTTCAGCCATTGGTAAGTCCTTAAGACATTTTGAATATAGATTCTAGTTTCTTTATATGGTATGTCTTCAATTTTTAACGAACCGTTTTTATTTTTTAGCTGCCAGTTTTGGACATTCCCGATGCCTGCGTTGTAAGATGCAAGAATCTGCACTTTATCGCCTCTGAACAATTTATCAAGCTTATAAAGGTAATACATTCCCAGATTGATATTGACATTAGGGCTTTCAAGGTCTTTTTCGCTGAAATTTGTATAGCCCAGTTCTAAAGCAAGTTCGCGCGCGGTTTTCGGCATCAACTGCATAAGCCCTATTGCCCCCATATGGGAATGCGCCCTGCGGAGAAATTTAGATTCCTCTTTAATGATTGCGGTAACAAAAAGGGGATCCATTTTATAGAGCTTGCAGTAATAATTTATTATCTGCTTATGAAAGACCGGACGGATAATGCTAAGAGGCGTTTCAAAATAAAAAACCGAAAAAACAAAAAAAATAAAAATTATTAAAACAGAAATGCCTATCAATGTTTTTTTCATTAAAAAGCGATTTCTCCCGTTAAAGTGTTGATTTTAACTTCTACTATTTTTACAGGCAAGGTTTTGCCGATAAGGTCTTCGTTGCCTTTAAAAAATATTTTTCTGTTTGCCCTTGACCTGCCTTCAAGAAAATCACCGAGTTTTTCTTCTACCAGGACATCAAACGTTTTGTTTAATAGTTTAGCATTTTTTTTGTCTGAAACGCTATTTGCCGCATCTAAAACTTCTTTCAGTCTTTTTTCCTTGATTTCCCGAGCAATATTGTCTTCAAGTTTTGATGCTGATGTTCCGGGCCTCGGGGAGTATTTAAACGCAAAAAGAGCGTCAAAAGATACTTTTTTAATGGCATCAATTGTCAGCTTGAAATCTTCTTTAGTTTCGCCCGGAAAACCGACCAATATATCAGTGGTAAAGCTCATTTCGGGAATTTTATTCTTTAGTTTTTCAATAATTTTGAAATAGTCTGATGTAGTGTATTTGCGGTTCATTAATTTCAGTATTTTATCCGAACCTGATTGTATCGGAAGATGGAGATGTTCGCATACTTTATCCAAATCTGTAATAGCATTTATCAGCTTGTCGGTTAAATCTTTAGGATGGCTA